>NZ_FNUC01000003.1:3167500-3325316 GCF_900106035.1 Jiangella alba | reverse complement strand
GCGGCCGCCACCGACGGCCTCGTCGCCGAGCTGCGCATCAACTGGGTGTGGATGCCGCCGTGGGGCCCCGACAAGATCACCGACGAGGGGCGAGAGCAGCTGCGCGCGCTCGGTTTCAACGTATGAGCGTGCCGCAGACGGTCGTCTTCGACCTCGGGGGCGTGCTGGTCGACTGGGACCCCCGCTACCTGTACCGCACGCTGCTGCCGTCCGAGGCCGAGATGGAGCGGTTCCTCACCGAGGTCACGACGCCGGAGTGGAACACCGCGCAGGACGCCGGCCGGTCGTGGGCCGACGCGGTCGCGGAGCTGACCGCGCGGCACCCCGAGCACGCCGAGCTGATCGCGGCCTACGACACCCGCTGGATCGAGACCCTCGGCGGGCACATCGACGGCACCGTCGAGCTGCTGACCGAGCTGCGCGACGGCGGTGAGGTCGGGCTGTACGCCCTGACCAACTGGTCGGCGGAGAAGTTCCCGCACGCCGTCGAGCGGTTCGAGTGGCTGTCGTGGTTCGAGGGCATCGTGGTGTCGGGCACGGAGCGGCTGGTCAAGCCCGACCCCCGGCTGTTCCAGGTGCTGCTCGACCGCTACGGCATCGACGCCGCGTCGACGGTGTACATCGACGACAACCCGCCCAACGTCGACGCCGCCGCGCGGCTCGGCATGACCAGCCTGCACTTCACCGGCCCGGACCGGCTGCGCGACGAGCTGTCGCAGCTGGGCCTGGTCGCTCCCGATCGCTCGTCCGAGGAGTAGCACATGGCCGTCCGCCCGATCCGCCTGTTCGGCGACCCGGTCCTGCGCACCCAGGCCGAGCCGGTGGTCGACTTCGACCGCGAGATCCAGCAGCTGGTCACCGACCTCGTCGACACCATGCAGGCCGCGCCCGGTGCCGGCCTCGCCGCCCCGCAGATCGGCGTCTCCCTGCGTGTCTTCACCTACGACGTCGACGACGTCGTCGGCCACCTGATCAACCCGACGCTGGAGCTGTCCGAGGAAGAGCAGTTCGGCCCCGAGGGCTGCCTCTCCCTGCCCGGCCTCGAGTACGACTGCCGCCGCGCCCTCCGCGTCGTCGCGCACGGCTTCAACATGTACGGCGACCCGCTCGCCATCGAGGGCTCGGAGCGGCTGGCGCGCGCCATCCAGCACGAGACCGACCACCTCGACGGCATCCTCTTCATCGACAAGCTCGACCGCGAGGCCCGCAAGGCCGCGATGAAGGTCATCCGTGAGGCCGACTGGGCCGGCGAGCAGGCCCCGGTCATCCGCGACTCGCCGCACGCCACCTTCGGCCGCGCCATCTGACCGCTCCCGCGTCAGCGCAAGAAGCCGCCGGGCAGGCTCGCGACCGCCCTCGCCATGAGGTCGGCGGTGACCCGCTCGACCACGATCAGCCGGGTGATCGACACCGGCCGCCCGGCGTCGAGGTCGGCCTCGACATCCTGCCGCAGCCGCACCGGGTCGTAGAACGTCACGGTGCGGGTGCCGCCGCCGGGCAGCGCCACCTCCGCCGCGAACCACCCCTTGGCCTCGACCTCCCACGCATGGTCGGGGAAGTCGCCGGGCAGACGCAGCTCGGGGCTCATGGGTGCCTGCGTGGGTCAGAGGGCGAGCGGGCGGTAGACAAGCGCGCGGTCACCAGATCGACCAGCCGTTGTCGCTCGCCGGGGGTCCTCAGGCCGGCACGATATCCGGGCGCCCCGACGCCAGGCATGATCCTCAGTCGCCGGCGGCGAAGTCGTACGCGACCAGCCGGGCGAGGCAGTCGTTCCAGCCCTGGGCGTGGTTGGCGCTGTCGCCGGGGTCGGCGAACCGCTCGTGCGTGACGACGACGTCGGTGCCGCCGTCGGCGCCGGCCAGGAACTCGACCGTCACCAGCGTCTCCGCGTCCTCGCCGTCCCACTTCCAGGTGTGCACGAGCCGGGCCGGCGGCTCGACGGCCGCGAACTCGCCGCTGACGGCCATGCCGGCGGCGGCCGACGCGATGCGGAAGCGGCCGCCGACGCGCAGGTCGACACTGCAGGACGGGGCGAACGAGGCGGGCCAGTACCAGCGGGCCAGCTCGCCGGGGTCGGTCCACGCCCGCCACACCCGCGCGGGCTCGGCCGGGACGTGCCGCTTGAGCTGCAGCGTCAGTGGAATCACGACGGGTTCTCCTTCAGGTAGCCGGTGAGCGCGTCCAGCCGCTCGTCCCAGTAGGCGCCGTACTCGGCCAGCCAGGCGGCGGCGTCGCGCAGCGGCTGCGCCGTCAGCGTGCAGTACCGCCGCCGGCCCTGCTTCGCCGTCGTCACCAGGCCGGCCCGCTGGAGGACCGCGAGGTGCTTCGTCAGCGCGGGCAGGCTGGCCGCCAGGGGAGTGGCCAGCTCCGTCATCGTCGCAGGCCCGAGGCGCAGCCGTTCGACGACGGCGCGCCGCGTCGGGTCGGACAGCGCGGCGAAGACGACGTCGAGGCGGGACGCGGACATGGCCACGCACATTACTTCACCAAGTGGTGAACCATCAAGCCTCGCTTTGCGTTCGTTGGTTCCGTAGTGCTACGGTTCATTAGTCAAGTAAAGAACCTAGGAACCGGAGGGGGTGCCCATGTTCGACGACCGGAGCCCGATCTACCACCAGATCGCGGAGTCCATCAAGAACGACATCCTCAGCGGCGAGTTGGGAGCTGACGAGCAGGTGATGTCCACCAACCAGTACGCGGCCTACTACCGCATCAACCCGGCGACGGCCGCCAAGGGGTTCCAGCAACTGGTGGACGAAGGCGTCCTCTACAAGCGGCGGGGGATCGGCATGTTCGTCAGCCCGCAGGCCCGCGACGCGCTGCTCTCGCAGCGGCGCGAGCGCTTCTTCGCCGACGTCGTCGAGCCGATGGTCGCCGAGGCCCGGGTCATCGGCATCCCGCTCGACGACGTCGTCGCCCGCATCCAGACGCTGAAGGGTCGTGAGTCGGCATGACGTTCGGCATCGACATCCAGAACCTCACCGTCCGCTACCCGGGCGTCACGGCGGTCGACGACCTCACGCTGAAGCTCGAGGGCGGCAAGATCTACGGGCTGCTCGGCCGCAACGGGTCGGGCAAGACCACGCTGCTGTCGCTGATCGCCGCGTTCCGCCGGGTCACCGACGGCAGCATCCTCGTCGACGGCCGGGTGCCGTTCGAGAACGAGGAGCTGACGCAGGACATCTGCCTGGTCCGCGAGAGCGGCGACACCGTCGTCGAGGGCGAGAGCGTCAAGGGCGTCCTGCGCCGGGGCCGGCGGTTCCGGCCGCGCTGGGACGACGACCTCGCGCAGCGGCTGATCGACCTGTTCCAGGTGCCGGTGAACCGCGGCGTCACCAAGCTGTCGCGCGGACAGCGCTCGGCGCTCGGCATCGCCGTCGGCCTCGCCTCGCGGGCGCCGCTGACCATGCTCGACGAGTCCTACCTCGGCCTCGACGCGCCGTCGCGGTACGCGTTCTACGACGTGCTGCTCGAGGACTACATGGAGCACCCGCGCACGATCATCCTCTCGACGCATCTCATCGAGGAGGTCGCGCGGCTGTTCGAGCAGGTCGTCATCATCGACCGCGGCCGGCTCGTCGCCCACGACGACACCGAGACGCTGCGCATGCGCGGCGCCGCGGTCGTCGGCCCGGCCGCCGCCGTCGACGACTTCACCACCGGCATGACGGTGCTCGGCGAGCAGCGCCTCGGCGGGACGAAGTCGGTCACCGTCTACGGCGAGATCCCCGCCGACGCGCGCACCGTCGCCACCGACTGGGGCCTGGAGCTGTCGCCCGTCGCGCTGCAGGACCTGTTCGTCCACCTCACGAAGGGAGACCCGGCATGAGCGCCACGCTCACCTACCGTCGCGCGCGGTCCTCGTTCCTGGACCTCTCGACCGGCCTCGCCAAGAGCTTCGTGCTGTTCATCGCGATCATCGCGGTCATCTTCCTGGCCGTCGCGATGGTCGTCCAGCTGACCAGCGGCGTCGACGGCGGCGAGAGCATCTGGGAGAACTCCCAGTACGCGACGCGATACTTCCCGCTCTCGATGGGCATCATGATCACCGCGGCCTACCTGCCGGTGGCCATCGCATCCGGCGTCACGCGGCGCAGCTTCGGCTGGGGCGGCGCCGCCGTCGTCATCGCGATGGCACTGCTCATGGCGGTGCTCGAGGCGGCCGGCTACCTCGCCGAGTACGGCCTCTACCGGGCCGCCGGCGCCACGCAGACGTTCACGACACCGCACCTGTTCGACCAGGGCTACCAGTTCTGGCTCGTCATCCCCGAGGTGTGGATCGTCGTCGGCGCCAACGTGGCCGGCGGCTGGCTGATCGGCTCGGCCTACTACAAGTGGGGCTGGTTCTGGCCCACGATCGCGCTGCCGCTCCTGCTGGTGCCGCTGCTGGCCGTCGAGGCGATCATGTCGGTCGGCTGGGCCGGCGCGGCCATGGACGCCATGGGCGCCGGCCGGCTGCCCGACGGCGTCGCGGTGCTCGCCGCGCTCGCCGTCCTGGTCCTGACGCTCGCCGGCATCCAGCGCTTCGTCCGCACCATCGACCTCCGGCCGCAGAAGGCCTGACCCATCTGACCTGGAAGGACGGCACCACCATGCCGATCATCGACGTCACCAGCCTGCACAAGGCCTACGGCTCGACCGTCGCCGTCGACGACGTCTCGTTCAGCGTCGAGGAGGGCGAGATCTTCGGGATCCTCGGCCCCAACGGCGCCGGCAAGACCACCACCGTCGAGTGCATCGAAGGACTGCGGCGGCCCGACGGCGGCAGCGTCAGCGTGCTGGGCCTCGACCCCGTCCGCGACCGCGCCGAGGTGCGCAAGGTGCTCGGCGCGCAGCTGCAGGAGAGCGAGCTGCCGGAGAAGATCACCGCCGCCGAGGTGCTCGACCTCTACGCGTCGTTCTACCCGTCGCCGGCCGACCCGGCCGAGCTGCTGGCCGACCTCGGGCTGACCGAGAAGGCCGGCACCCGGTTCGAGAAGCTGTCCGGCGGGCAGAAGCAACGGCTGTCGATCGCGCTCGCGCTGGTCGGCAACCCGCGCATCGCCGTGCTCGACGAGCTGACCACCGGCCTCGACCCGCAGGCGCGGCGCGACACCTGGCAGCTGATCGAGCAGGTCCGCTCGCGCGGCGTCACGATCATCCTCGTCACGCACTTCATGGACGAGGCCGAGCGGCTGTGCGACCGCATCGCGCTGATCGACCGCGGCAAGGTCGCCGCCATCGACAGCCCGGCCGGGCTGATCGCGCGGGTGTCCGCCGCGCAGACGCTGCGGTTCCGGCCGTCGTCTCCGCTGGACGAGACCGTTCTCACCGCCCTGCCCGACGTCACCGACGTCCGCCGCGACGGCTCCCACTACGTCGTCAGCGGCACCGGCAACCTGCCCTACACCGTCATCACCACGCTGGCCGCGCACGACGTCGTCGCCGCCGAGCTGCGCATGGACCAGGCCAGTCTCGAGGACGCGTTCGTCGCGATGACCGGCCGGACCTTCGAGCCAGCGGCCAGCTGAGAGGAGTCACGTCGATGTCCACCCTGACCAAGATCACCACCGTCGAGTCCAAGCTGTTCCTCCGCGACACCACGTCCGCCGTCATGACGTTCGCGCTGCCGATCGGCCTGATGGCCGTGTTCGGCTCCATCGGGCTGGGCGAGGACGACCCCGAGAACGGCATCACCAAGGCGTTCCTGCCGGTCATGGCGCTGGCGTTGTCGGCGGCCCTGCTCGGGCTGAGCGTCCTGCCGACGGTGCTCGCGACCTACCGCGAGAAGGGGATCCTGCGCCGGCTGTCGACGACGCCGGTGCACCCGGGCAACGTCCTGGCCGCGCAGCTGCTCGTCAACCTCGCCGCGCTGGTGGCGTCGGCGGTGATGGTGGTGCTGCTCGGCGCGCTCGCCTTCGACCTCGGCACGCCGTCGAGCGTCGCCGGCTTCCTCGTCGCGTTCGCGCTGACGGCGACGGCGCTGTTCGCGATCGGGCTGCTCGTCGCGGCGCTGGCGCCGACCGGCAAGGCGGCCACGTCGATCGGCATGCTGCTGTTCTTCCCGAGCATGTTCTTCGCCGGCATCTGGACGCCGGGCGACCTCATGCCGTCGTGGGCGCAGCCGATCCGCGACGTGTCGCCGCTGGGCGCCGGCATGGAGGCGATGCAGGACGCGTGGAACGGGTCTTGGCCCGGCGGGACGAACCTGCTGGCCCTGGCCGTCGTGACGGTCGTCGCCGGTGCGGTGGCCGCCCGGGTGTTCCGCTGGGAGTGACTACACCACCTCGGCCAGCTGGGGTGACCGGCCGGCCGGGAGTGCGGGGAGCGAGCGCGCGGTGTCCTCCAGCAGGTGGACGCCGCGCGTCAGCTCGTCCACCCGGCCGGTGTAGGGGAGGCGCAGGAACCGCTCGAACGCCCCGTCGACGCCGAACTTCGGGCCGGCGATGAGGCTGACGCCGCGGGTGAGGCCGAACAGGGCGAGCGCCGAGCTGATCGGCGCGCCCAGGCCCACCCACAGCGACGCGCCGCCGTCCGGCACCGGCACGTCCCAGTGCGGCAGCCGCTCGCGCAGCTCCCGCACCAGTACGTCGCGATGGTGGCGCAGCTGCTCCGTGCGCCGCTGCACCAGCGCCGGGTAGTCGTCGAAGACCTCCGTCGCGACCAGCTGCTCCAGCTCCGGCGTCCCGAGGTCGCCGGCCGCGCGGGCCGTGTGCAGCGCGCCCACGACGTCGTCGTCGGCCCTGATCCAGCCGATACGCAGGCCGCCCCAGACGCTCTTGCCGAGCGAGCCGATGCTGACGGTGCGGTGGCCATCGGCGCGCGCGGCGAACGGGACGTCGGTCCAGCCGCGGTCGATGTCGAGATCGGCCGTCGTCTCGTCGATGACCAGGACGGTGCCCGCGCGGCGCGCCTGCCGGACGACCTCGTCGCGTTGCGCCGGCGGCATGGAGGCGCCGGTGGGGTTCTGGAAGTCGGGGATCAGGTACGCCACCGCCGGCCGGACCCGTTCCAGCGCGTCGCGCAACCGGTCGCCGTCCCAGCCGTCCGCCGTCACCGGGACCGTGACCAGCCGGCCGCCGCTCACCCTGAGCCCGTCCAGCGCGTGCGGATACGTCGGCGACTCGACGAGGACGCGGTCGGCCTGGCGGACCAGTGTGCGCGCGACGAGCGCGATGGCATGCTGGGCGCCGAGCGTGATCATCAGCTGCCCGGGGTGGGTCGGCAGGCCGCGCGCGCTGTAGTGGGCGGCGATGCGTTCGCGCAGCGGCAGGCTGCCGACGAGGTCGAAGCCGCTCTTGCCGAGGACGTCCGGGAGCCGCTCGGTGGCCCGCCGGATGATCGTCTCCAGCCCGCCGATCGCCGCCGGCGCCGCCCTCGCGAAGTCGACGACGGCCGGCTCGGGGAACCCGCCCGGCCCGCCGTGCGCGTGCGGCAGCGCGACCACGCTGCCGGAGCCGCGCTGGCTGACGAGGTGGCCGGTCTCCTTCAGCGCCCGGTACGCCGACACGATGGTCGTGCGGCTGCGCTCCAGCTCGTCGGCCAGTTCCCGTTCGGCCGGCAGCCGCGTCCGCGTCGGGATGCGCCCGTCGATGATCAGCAGCCTGATGCGGTCGGCCAGCGCGTGGTACGCGCTCTGCCCGCCGGTCTCCCACTCGCCGAGCAGCGTCCGCAGGTCCTTCGGGCCGAGCCTCGCGCCGTTCATCAGTCCAGTGTTCCACGATTGGCATCTTGATGGAAGGAGTGGACTGGTGTTGGCTGATGATTGGTCCTGTTTCTACGGTGCTTCTCGGGGTTGATCATGGTCGTCGTCGTGATGGTGTTGCTGCTGGCGTGGGTCCTCTCGGCCGCCCTCTGGGCCGCCCACCACGGCGACGTCCGCCCCCAACCCCTCCGCCCCGACTACGACAGCCGCCGGCCCCGGCCCTGATGTCCGGAGTGGTGTCCCGGAGGCGCTACACTGTTCACGCTCCGCCGCCCTCGTGGCCGGGGTAGCCACGGGCTGTGGCGCAGCTTGGTAGCGCACCTGACTGGGGGTCAGGGGGTCGCAGGTTCAAATCCTGTCAGCCCGACAGATAGGTCCTGGTAGCTGGCGGTTCCCAGGACCTTCCTGGCAGGTGGAATTTGAACCGCCCATCGAAAACCCATCACAAACCCCGCCACGCGGCGGGGCCTTGTCGCGTCTTGCTCGGTTGCTACGGGTCGGCTGCCGATGGCCCCGGTCGTCAGGGCGTCGGCCACGCACCTGGCCGGCATGGACGACATGGCGGAGACATCGGGCCCGTGGGGCCTGGAGCCACTCATGGACGTCGAGGAGCTGGCCGAGTATCTCGGCGTCCCGGTCACGACGATCTACGACTGGCGCACCAACGGGAAGGGTCCGCCGGCGTACCGGTTCGGGAAACGGCTCAAGTTCGCCGTCTCGGACGTGCGGGCCTGGCTGGCCGCGCAGCGCGAGCCCGGGTCGGGGTGATCTGCGATGCCTAGGCCCCGGCTGCCGATCGGCACCTTCGGCGAGATCACCACCCGAAGGATCGCCCGCGGGCGCGTCGAGGCGCGCACCCGCTACCGCGACTGGGACGGCAAGACACGTATCGTCCAGGCCACCGCCGACACCGAGCGCGCAGCCGAACGGGCACTGAAGGTGAAGCTGTCCGAGCGGTCGCTGTTCCAGGGCTCGTTCACCGAACTCACACCGGACAGCGGGTTCCCCGCCCTCATGGAGTACTGGCTCGAAGACCTCGACCTCGAGGACCGGCTGTCACCGTCCACGCGCGAACTCTACGAGCGCGACATGCGCACCCTCGTCCTGCCGGCCTTCGCCGAGCTCACCCTCCGTGAGATCGGCGTCGCCAGGTGCGACCGATTCATCAAGCAGCTGGCCAAACAGAGCTACAGCCGCGCCAAGCACGCCCGAGTCGTCCTCCGCCTCGCGCTCGCCCTGGCGGTCCGGCACGAGATCATCCCCAGAAACCCGATGGACCACATCGCCCGCCTGCACCGCACCCCGTCAACTCCGGATGCGCTCACCGTCCCCGAGGTCGACGCCGTCCGCGCCGCCGTCCGACACTGGGAGTCCGGGCTATCGCGGTCGGGCCCTCGTCCCGACGGTCAGCTCGGGCAGATCATCGAGGTCATGCTCGGTTCGTCGGCCCGAATCGGGGAGGTGCTGGCGATCCGGCGCTGCGACGTCGACGTCGCCAGCTCGCCTCCGACGCTGCGGATCGCTGGGACGATCGTGACCCGCCGTGGCGAGCCTGCACACCGTCAGGATCACCCGAAGACCGCCAAGTCCCGTCGGACCGTGGCGCTGCCGTCCTATGCGGCCGAGGCGGTCCGCCAGCGGCTCGCGGTGATGAGGGAGCGGTCCCCGGAAGCGCTGCTGTTCTGCAGCCGCAACGGGACACCGCTGACCCCGAACAACGTGCGCCGCCAGCTCCGCCGCGTCATGAAGCTGGCCGAGATCGACGGCGTCACCCCGCACGCGTTCCGCCGCACCGTCGCGACAGCGGTCAACGAAGCCGCCGGCATCAACCTCGCCGCGGAACTGCTCGGCCACAGCGACACCAAGATCACCATCGACCACTACATCCGCCGCAACGAGATGGTGAATCCCGTCACCGCCGACCTGCTCGACCAGGCCTTTCGGCGAAGCTGAAGCACACGGACGGGCTCGGTCCTCTTGCATGTCTTGTCGACGCGCCGTCATGGAGCCGGCGAGCCGGCCACCAGGGCGGATGGGAGAGGTGGGCAACTCCCTTGGGGGAGTTGCCCACCCACCCCTTCCCAGGCAGTACTCGACTTGTCCGCCTGATCTGCAGCCATCTCGGCCGGGGCGGATCTACACACTGGCGAGAGCGGACATGGCCACGATCCACCGCTCCTGAGCAGGGTGATTGGGACGTTGTGCAAAGAGCATCGACGAGTTGGCGGATGACGATGTGACAGTGCTACGCTCTCCGTCATACAGGATGGAGCGCGACATGGCTGTTTTGAACATCCGAGTGGAAGACCGAGTCCGCGATCAACTCAAGGAGATGGCGGACGACCAGGGGGTCACGCTCAGCGAGTTTGTCCGAGACCTACTCATGGAAGCAGTCGTCCCGGTCTACCAACGGGAAGTTGAGCACGGAGAGGAGTCCGCACCGGAAAGCATGCCGATCATCGATCGGCAGGTGCTCTCCCTCCTGCATCGCATCCTCGCACGGGTACTGCCGGAGGACGCTAATGACGTCGATGGCGATCGTGACTACCAGCTCAAGCGCGCGCACATCCTTGAGGCCGGCTACTCAGGCGAGTACTGGTACGAGGTTGCCGGGTTCAACACCGAACTCTCGAAGAGGGACTGCGGGCGGGTCTCGGACATCCTGCAGATGTTCCGGGTTATCACCTACAGCGTCGAGCACCTCAAGGAGGAGGGGAGTCCCGTCGATGACAAGCTTGCGATCCAACTCGAGTTCCAGGGCTTCGACCACAACGATGCGCTGGAAGGCCACATGGCGGGCTACGTCGACTTCCTCATGCGAGGCGATCGCTGGACCGAATTGAAGCCCCAGCTGAAGCGAAACGACAACGGCAACTCACACTCGCGCGTGCTCGATACCTATCTACGGATGCTGTCCGAGTACCGCCGAATCATGGACGGCCGCGAGCGCGGCCATGGCCGCCTGGGCTACCTCCTGTCACGGGAGGAACTGAAGCAGATCGCCGATGCGCGCGTTCACCCCTCGAATCGCCGCCACTCCCAATAGGCCAGGTTGGCACGCAGCGAGGTTCGGAATGCAATGCGGCGCAGTGCGGCGCCTACGGTGCCGCCGCCGGACATCAACTGCGCCTGTGTGCCCCACTTAGGACCGTTGGCGGCGGCCGGCTACGGCAACGCCAACACTCTGCCGACTCCGGGCCCGAAGTTGCGTCGTAGGTGCCTGGCAGGCTGGCGACGGTAGTCCCAACTCAGGGTTGAGAGGCTTCATGGATCTTCTGACTGCGGCGGCGAACTTTCGGCGGGCGATCCGGCACTCCGACAACTTGATCGCGGTTCACCGATCAACGAACTCGGGCCGCGGGCGTCGGACGAAGGAAATCTCTCTCAACCGGGCGGCGATCGTCCTGGCGGTCGCTACATGGCAGGCTTCTGTTGAGGACCTCACGATCGCGGCGATCGATGTGTCCCGACCCGCGCAGCAGCACGCGTACCTGGACCGTGCGTACGACGTCGTCACCGGGAAGATTCGAGTCGACGTGAAGCAATTCTCCACGGCCAACGCCCAGAACAGTCGAAGGCTGTTGCTTGGGGTGGGCTTCGACCCAAGGCCACATTGGACATGGTCCGCCGTGGGCCGGACGCCAGCGATTCGACCTCACCAGGTCGAGTCTCGCTTGGACGACTGGCTCAAGCTTCGACACGCCCTCGCACATGGAGATCCAGAGCTTCCTGCAGTCGAGGTCCTGGAGTGCGTCCGCAACAACGAACAGCTCGCAGATGGTCCAAGCGTCCGGCTGGCGGATGCCGAGAACTGCGTCAAGTTCGTTCGGCGGTTGGTGGCCGCAACTGGAGATGGTCTGGCCCAACATCTCTCGACCCCTGCGGCAATCTGGCGCTGAGGAACTGATCCTCGGGGGCAACATGCTCAACTGTGAAGCTCCAACTCGCTCCGCGAGTACCAGGCGGGCGCTGGCTCCAATCAATCACGGGCAGTCCCTCCGCCGGCCTGGGCATTCGATCGACCAATCCGGTGGTCTCTGAGACGAAGCCCTCGGCTCAGCCAGCAAGATGGGCACGCATCATTCCCTGCTGCGTCCTTGGAGGGCCGTAAGGGCTTGTGCAGCAGTTCCGGCTTCGCGTCTCACGACCGCAGCCGGGTGCGCTTCTGCCGCTATAACTGCTTGCGACAGACTCTCGTCGTGCAAGGGCGCTAAAGCGGAAGGATGAGATAACCCACGTAGTGCCGCAAGTGGGACCAGGATGCTGTTATCTGTGAGCAGCGGTACGAGGGCTCGCGTCAGGGTCTCTTGCCACTGCCGTTGAGTACGGACAGTTCGGCCGAGCGACAAGGCTGCCTCTGCCCGGACTGTGGCGTCATCATCCCCTGCCAATTGCACTAGTAGTAAGGGCATCCATGCCGGTGCGGCCGCTTCGTGTGTATCCCCAAGCATCCTGGCGGCCACTCGCCGTGCGCGCGCGTCCGCGTGAGCCGCGACTCGAAACACCTGCTCGTCAATCGAGTGCTTGTCTTGCGTGCGCGACCGCAACGACCACAATAGAGCTACGCACGACGGATGGGGCGGGGACGACGAACGCTCAAATGTCAAGTCGGGAGTATCGAGGTCCACCATCGCGAAACAGATCTTCCGAAGCTGAACAGCACGCCGCGCAGATATCTTATGGCTATTCGATGCGAGATAATGAAGAGCCGGCTCCTTTTGCTGCATCAGCACGTTCTCGGAACGTAGTGTACGAAGCAAGGCGGGCCAAAGTTTTGACCATCCCGCGTCAACAATTCCGCTGGCCGCCATGCCGACTGGAGAATACCCTCCGAAACTGAAGCTGCCGTTTCGAGCATCGATCAACAGACGATCAAGATCATCTCGCAGGATCGCAACCGATCGGTCGGTGATATGCGCGTCGATGGGGAACGCCGTGGCGCTTCGCACAGTATCAATTACGAGAGCTGCAAAGCGCAAACCCTCACGTCGCTCCAATAGGTCGCTGCGAAGAGAGGGAGAAAGGTTGGCAAGCATCCACGGAGTTGAGTCCAGGATGTTGCTCGCCAAACTGTCCACGGTGTCCTGCTCATGCAACTGTGACTCCACCCACTCGAGCCACCGGTTACGCACGTCAGGGTCCAACCGTTCCCAGTCCACCGCAGCGATCGCGGAGGGCAAGCGCTGGGCGAACAACGCGTCTGATTCATTCGGGCGCTGCGCCCTTGCCAAGAGGCGCAACATAATGTCGGATAGGTCGCCAGCGACCTCGCCGAGCGCTAGGACCGCACTCCAGGCGGCCACCTCGAGCAGGGACCGGCTCTCCCACCGAGCCGACGCCACATATTCACCGCCTGCGACCAGTTCAGCGAACGCCATGACATGGACCGCAGCGCGCTGGGCCTCGCCTGCGCCCAAGAGTTGTGCCGCATAGCGCAGGACAAGGAGAGCCTCTCGAGTCAATGAGCTTGGGTTACCATCTCGATTCGCGAGTCTCTTGGCGTCGGCTGTCAGGGGCTCCAGGGGCCCCTCCGCTCTGACCTTTGAGAGCGCTGAACGAAGCATTTGCTCGTCGCGACTCCTCCGGAGAAGCGTTATTGGCCCATCCCGATCTGACTGCAAATGTTCATAGGGCGATACCAGGAGAACCAACGCCTGATCCCGGCGAAATTGTCGGCTGCTCCCCGGATCACCCATCAATTCAGCATGCAGCAGCGCCGCGCGCAGGGGCAGAAGGATGGGATCCTCGGCGAACATCGTTTGTGTTTGCGAGTATGGGCTTGATTGCCACTGCTGCTGGACAAGGGATTCGTAAGCGGAAAAGGCGCGTCGGAAGTTAGTGAGCGTGAGATAGGGTGCGGGTTGCCGAACGAGACTCTGCCAGCCATCGCTGCCGAATGGAGCCAAGGCCCCCTTGAGGGCCGTGTGGGAGGCTCGAAGCTCCGCTAGCACGTGGCTTATTGTTACGTCGCTTCCCCATTCCACGCCTAGCGAGTTTCGAAACTGCTGCCACGCCTCGTGTCCAACCCCGTATAGATGGTTCTCTGCGCTATCCATCAGTGGACCGAGCGCCTCGTAGTCCTCGGTCAGTCCGCGTTCGTACCGTCGAAAGGCCTCCTGAAGCTCCACAACTCCTAGGAGCACGTCCTTTTCTTGAGACCAAGGCTCCTTCTCTAGGCGCCGAACGAGGATCTGCAACAGGCCCAGAGCATCTTCATGGCACTCTGCAGCTGCAAGCGCTACTACAGTAAGCAGGGCGATGGGCACCGCGCGATCAACGGGAAGCGAGGAACTTAGCATTCGAGCGTTTTCCGTCGGCGACTGGCCATCGAAGGGCGACATGTCCCGGATGACTTCGAGATGATGTAACTCCGCGTCCGTAACCGACGACGCGAGCCGAGCGTCGCCATAAACTCGCCGCCAGGTCTGTTCGTCGAAGTTCGCGGTGGCTGCCAGCGCACCAGCAGCAGTCAAGTCTTCGTCGTTAAAGAAGTTGGGGTGCGCTGCCATTTCGCGCGGAGCCAATATCGCGCACAACCACTCAAGGGTAAGGATCATATCATGTCCCACGTCTGTTCTCTGATCGTCTCCGGTCGATACCCGCTGAGCCCCTGAATAAATTGCTCACTGTCTGTGACGCTCGCTCTTGCAATAACGTCGCTTGCTGCCTGAGCCATCCATTCCGTTAAATGATTGGCAAAATGGTCAACGGAACGCTCGTGTGCTACGAATCGGAGTCCGCGGGGCCGCACTAGGTCAACTTCTCGACGCACAAGAACTGCAGAAGCAGACGCATGGATCCCGTAAATTGCAAGGCCGGTGCCAATGGGTCGTCTGCTTCGCTCACTGGTTAGGAGCGAAACTAGTTCACTCAACCTAGGTCCCTCGATCGGTTTGTCTGCGGAACTCCCGCGCACGAGAAAGTGCTCAAGCTCAACATCGGGTAGCCAGTCCAAGTCATAGACTTCAAGGGAACCTTGCAGCATTCTGTTGAAGCGAGGCGCAAGGCTATCGCGGGCGGCCTCGTAGAGTCGTCGTAGGCGCAAGTCCTCCGTGGTGCTTTCGCCCCAGTAACTGGTTATGAGTACTGCCACCGATTCAAAGCCCCCTCACGCTTCGGACGAGACGCTGGGGGAGCCAAACCTGCATTGAAGGGCAAGGCGCCGCAATGTCATCGAGTACAACGCCGGCGGTGTCCCAGCGTTCCAGGACTCCGCTCAGTTCCTCCACGTGCTGGCCACAAAACTCGCTGGCAACTAGGCGTCCTTGAGTAGTTAGCAAAACCGTAACCCGAGGCTGAGGTGACTCCTTCGGATCGGCGACAACGATGACTAGACTGACCAATGCCAGCGCCAGGGCGACCAATCCCAGCCAGGTTGCTCGGCTCAGCCAAGGGCGAATGGACGAGCATTCATTTTTCGCCGCCTCGCCCACTTCCATAATCAATTCCCGGGAAGTAACGTCAGTTTTTGGCGAATAGTTGAACGGGCGGGTTATCGCTCGAAACGCCGAAGCTACGGCGCCTACAAAGAGGAGCAGGGAAACCGCCATTAGGACGAACGTGAGCCTGTTTGCATCGTCCGCGCGTCCGATGAGCGCCACCAAAGTGCCGGCAGCTGCAGCGGTCGCTGCAGTCGCTATCGTGCTCGCTCGCGCCCTGAGGGCATCCGGTTCTCCCACCCGCCTAGCGGTCCAGAGAGCGAACACTTCCCGAGCCTGCGCGTCGCGATGGGCTTGCGTCTCCGCTGTGGCAGGTGCAGGTGCAGGTGCAGGTGCAGGTGCAGGTGGCGGGGTATCGTCTGCTTCCTGCATTGCTCCTCCAATCGAACATGTTGTCTCGGGTGGCCGCTGTCCGCACCGTAGTCCATCCGGGACGCCGAGAGTACAGGCCAAGGAGAGGTTCGGCCCAAGGTGGATCTCGTCATTAAGAATGGGGCATCCCCGAGCTACGGCTGAGACCCTCTGTATCACGGATGCGCCGAGTTGGCCGGTGTGGGAGAGCTGTGGGCCGACTCCAGCGTCTGTACTTGCCGACGCCGACCAGAACCCGCTTCTGGTCCACGCAACGAGCAGCTAACCATTCCTTGAAGGGGGTGGCGTCGTCGGCTGTCGACCAACGAAGCGATCGAGGCGTGGAGGCTCCGGCGAGGTATCCGACATCCATGGCACTACGCGACGCTTAGGGAGGAACCACGCCGCTGCGTGCGGCCTCGACGGCTGCGAATTCCCGACAATCAGATCCCAGCACCGCCGCGTGTCTTTCTGGTCGGAATGATGCGCCGTCGGGGAGCCTGCGTCAGTCGTAGGCCGCGCGGCCGCACAGTCGGCTTCTGCATGCGATCAGCCGTCCTGGGCCGTTGACGCGACGGCTCGTCTTCACGACGGCTCACGATGCTGCCTTCGTACGCGAAAGCACCCCGCTACCTGGTCGCGTCCATGGGCGCCTTTCCGCGGTCCGGCGGCAACCTCGTGGCAACCGAGGACGGCGAGAGCAAGTGGCGGGGCGCTCTGATGGTGGCTTCTGGCTGCCCGGTAGATGGTAGCGCCCGCGCCAAGAGGTCCGCTTGCTCGACGGCGCGTTGTGCTGTTTCGACGATTCGGGGCTGCGTGGTGTCGGATGTGAGGCGCCAGGGATGGCGGGCGCCTTTGAGGTACTGGTACCAGCGCCCATCGTGGACGTGTTGCTCGATGACGTCGCGGAGGGCAGCGACGATGTCGAGGGCGGGGCGGATGGTGCGGGCGGCGGCTGCGCGCTCGGCCCGGGTGGGCTCGTGTGGTTTCTCGAGGAATCGCCAGCAGTCGTGCAGGAGCTGGAGTTGTTGGCGGGGTCGGTAGTCGCCGGGCTCGGTGGTGCGGATGCGTTGTGTTTGTCGGGCGACCTCGGCCAGGGCGTTGGCGAGGGCGCGGAGGCGAGGCTCCGCCGGGCCGTAGTGGGGATCGGCCTTGAGGAGCCGCCCGATGGTGCGCAGCGCCTGGGCTTGGCTGCGCGCGACGGCGCGCACAGTTGCTGGTTCGAGGTGGTGAGCGCTGCGCAGTAGGAAGGTGAGGCGGGCTGTGCCGGCAGGTGCGTCGGCGGCAGACCTGATGCGGAGCAGCAGCTGGTGGCGCCGTGACGGCAGCGGGGCCGGGTCGGCGTCGAGGGTGTCGAGCGGCGCGAGTCGGCGGACCTGCTCAGCGGCGAAGGCCAGCGCCCAAGCCTGATCGATCACAGTGGTCGTGCGTTTGGGGTGCTGCCGGGCCAGGTTGAGCTCGAGGTGGGCGATGGCTTCGGCGATCGCCGCGATGTCGGTGATGATCGGCCAGGCATCGGGTCCGTGCGGGTGCGCTTCGGGGTAGATCATTTCCCACTCGTGCTCGGCGAGGGCCGCGAAGCGGTGCGCCCCTCGCCAGTGGTGGCGCACTGGGGTGGATGAGGCGTGGTCCACCCATCCGGTACTCGGCTGAGCCGGGTCGGCGAAGCGCAGCATCTCCGCGCGGAGAACGTGCTGGAGGGAGGCGACGGAGCGGTGGCCGAGATCCGCGATCGGTGACTCGCCGAGGGATGCAGCGGCGACGTCGTGGAGGATCCGCCAGCAGAGCTGCCGTACCGCGGCCCGGGCGGCGTCGACGACGGCCAGCTCGTCCGGATCGACGGGGTGCTCTGCGGCCAGGAGGTGCGCCAGGTGTTCGGCCAGCGCGTGAACGTCCGCCTCGTAGGCCATCGGAGCATCACCGCGGCCGGCCGTCGGTGAGGACGCGGACCGCGCGGGCGATGCGCAAGCGTGCCTCGGCCGTGATTCCGGTGGCGGCGGTCGCAGCTGCGAGCGCTGACAGCGTGTGCGGCAGCGCGATCGCCAGGGGAGTCGGTTCTCGGTCGTCGTCCGGTGGCGGGTGGGGCGGAGTGACGTCGGTGAGGATGTCCAGGGCTTCGCCTGCGATGAGCCGGGCCCGCAGGTCGACGTCGCTATCGCGGTCGCCGGTGTGGCGCTCGGCGGCCCAGAGCCAGCTGCAGGCCACACGTAGGTGGTCGCTCATGGGCTGTTCGGGAAGCTCGGATGGACGGGTCATTGCTCGACCTTCGGGGATCGGCGGCGGCGCGGCGCGGCGTGGCAGCGGGGTCTGTGGACAACCCGATGAGGTTGCTTCGTTGTGGATGGCCTCATGGCTCGGTGGGCTGGTCCCTGAGGAAGGCGGCTTCGGCGTGGCGGCGGCGTTCGACGTCGTCGAGGACGAAGTGGACGAAGTCGTCTTCGCGGTTGGTGATGCGGGACTCGGCTTCGATCGGTGGTACGTCTTCGCCGGGCCAGCTGGTTTGGCGGGTGGGGCGGTCGCGGTCGAGGCGGGTGCCGGAGATGGAGACCCAGTCGTGCAGGCGCTGCCGAGCGGTGGCGAACTCGGCCATCCAGACCAGCGGCGCGGACGGGTCCTGGTAGGGGTCGTAGGCGGCGAGCCAGCGCTGGTGCAGCGCGGACAATTCCCAGACGAGTTCGGGGTGGCGGTGCCAGTAGGGCGGGATGATCGCGGCGCTGAGGCCGAACTCGCGTCGCAGCCAGTGCACCCACTCGTTGAGGGCCAGCCACTCCTGTTCGGCTTCGTCGGCGCTCAGCGTCCGCCAGTTCAACGGCTGCGCCGGGCTGGGCGACTCGGCGAACGGCCCGGACGGCTCGTCGGCCTCGTGCCGAGTGCTGGCGCCGGCATCGTCGGGACCGCCGATCTCGAAGTCGCCGGGAGACGGCTCTGCGCGGTGGGGTTCGTTGGGCTCGGTGGGTTCGGGCATGGCTCTCCTCGAGGTCTCGCGGGTCAGCGGGTGAGGTCGTCGGTGGACGGCGGCGCGGGCGACGGCTGTGGCTGCGATTGCCGCGGGGCCGCGGGTGCGTGCTGGTTGTGCAACTCTGCGCCGGGTTCGGCGAGGTCCCGCTTGGCGGTTCGGGGACGACGGATGACCTCGTAGTCCGTCGAAATGCCGTCGTGCGACAGCCGGTAAGCGACGAACTGCTCGTCCTTCTTGGACTTCCCGTCGACGGTGCGGGTGTAGCTGCGGACGTATCCGACGGCGACGAAGTCGTCGCCCTTCTTGAACCGGTCGTGGGTGAGTTCGGCGCCACGCTCGAACTGGACTAGGTCGTGGAACGTCGGGGGCAGCCTGCGGCGCCGGCCGCCGGGCAGTGGCTCGAAGCGGTTGATGCCGATGCGGACGTAGAGGCGTGGCTTGTTGTCCGCGTTGTAGGTGAGTTCGGGGTCCGAGGCGATGAACCCGTAGATGCCTTCGTAGCGCTTCACGCCGTTCCTCCCGCCGGCCGGATCAGTCACCTGTCAGGTGGGGCGCCTCAACCGGAGCAAGCTGTCAGGAGGGTCGGATGAGGTGCTCGACGGCGGCGCGGTCGCGGGCGAGCTGCTTGCCGTCCGGGCGTCTGGTCCAGGGCCGGAGCCGGGTGATGATCGGCGGGGTGGTGCGCAGCAGGACGACGGCGGTGCCGAAGGGCAGCATGCGCAGCATGTCGGCGGACATGACCGGCATGCGCCGGACCGAGCGTTGGGTGGATCTGCCGCCGCCGCGTTCGACGGTGACGGCTTCGGTGTGTTCGTCTCGCTCGCCCAGCAGAGCGGAGAGGTCTTGGAGTTCGCGGCTGTCCGATCCGCCGCCGAGGACGATCTTGACGATGGCGGAGTCCCAGATGGCGGCGGCGTTGTGGTCGCCCCAGTTCTCCCGCGCGCGGGCCATGGACTGCAGGACGGGCATGGTGGTGATGCCGGAGCCGCCGCCGTCGGCCATGAGGGTCGGCAGGCTGGGGAGTGGTGCGCGGTTGCCGATCTCGTCGAGGGCGAGCAGTAGCGGTGGGTCGAGTCGGGCGCCGGGGGAGCGGGCGGCGAGGCGGCGGGCGGTTTGGGTGAGGTCTTCGACGAAGGCGGCGACGAGCGGGGCTGAGGCGTTGGCGGCGGCGCCGCTGGCGAGCAGGTAGAGGGTGCCGCCGTCGCGGAGGAACGCTTCGGGGTCGAAGGAGTCGCCGCGGCGTGGGCTGACGGCGTCGAGCACGCCGGGGTCGGCGAGCGGCGCCATGGCGAGAGAGACGCCTTGCCAGATGGAGTCGCGGGTTCTCGGGTCGGCGGAGAGCATGGCGTCCAGGGAGTCGGCCCAGCCGTCGGCCGCTGCGGGGTTGGTCTGCAGGATGCGGACGGCGTCGCCGGCGGCGACGGGGTTGAGCGCCCACCGGTAGAGGGTGGCGGTGTCGCGGGCGTCCAGCGCGGCCGCGTGTAGCAGCGCCTGCAGGGCGGCGGTGGTCTTGCCCTGCCAGAAGTCGCCGTTGGTGACGGTGGAGAAGCTGGTCGCGGTGGCGAGTCCGCCGGCGCGGACCATCGCGGTGAGCGCGTCCTCGCAGCCGCGCACGGGCGACCATCGCAGCCCGGCCGGCAGACCGGGCACGAGCCGTTCGGGATCGAAGACGGCGACCGGACCGCGGCGTTCCCGGGCCCGCATGGTCGCGGCGACGTTGTCGGGCCTGGAGGAGGTGGTGACGACGGCGCCGGGCGCGTCGAGGATGGCCGAGATGACGATGTGGACGCCCTTGCCCGATCGTGGCGGGCCGATCAGCAGGATCGAGTCCTCGACGGTGACCCAGACCTGCCGCCCGCGGCTGGTGCCGACGAAATAGCCGACGTCGTCGGGGCGCGGGTTCCGCACAGATGGGCGCAGGACGGCGGCGCGCCGGCGCAGCGCGGCCGGTGAGGCGGCGTGCGTGACCTCGGAGCGGGACGCGCCACCGGCGAGCCGTGCCAGTCGGCTACGCATAGTCGCCGGGCGTGTTCGGATCAGCCGCCACCCGACGACAGCAGCGAAGCTGACGGCACCGATGGTGGCGGCCACGACGGTCCAGTACAGGCCCGCGCTCAGTCCGGGGCTGGCGAACGCGTCGTCGACCTCGAGCGGACGCTGCAGCGCCGCCACACCGCCGGTGAGGCCGGCGTCGGGTTGCGGGCGTCCGGTGAGGGCGGCGGTGATGCTCGCGGCGGCGCGGAGCAGTCCAAGTCCTGCGACGGCGGCGGCCAGTAGCCCGAGCCCGAGGTTCGTCAGCGTGTCGTCGGTCGTGCCGGGCCGGCCATTCATCGGGGGCCGCCGACGAAGGTGGTACCGGAGACGCGGCCGAACAGCAGCAGCTCGCGGCCGCCGGTCAGTTCCTTGGTGGTGCTCAGGGTGACGACGCCGTTGGCGTTGGCGGTCTCGGTGCGTTCGACGACGGCGAGGACTACCTGCTCGCCGGGCAGGAACCCGCGGTGATGGACAGCGAAGGCCGCCTGGTCGGTGCGCGGCGGGCGGGGATCGAGCCCGTGCGGTGGCGGCTCGATGATGTCGGAGTGGATCCCACCGCCGACGTCGTGCACCTCGACCCGCACGGGACAACCGGCTGCATCGATGGCCGCTGCGATGCGATGACCGAGCTCGGCCCGCGGAACTGGGGTGTCGGTGACGGGTTCGCCGTCGAGGGTGAGCGTGAAGCCGTCCGCGTCCTGGGTGACGACGAGCCGGGGGAGCACGGCCGGCGGGTTCTTCGCTGCGTGGGGTTGAGGTTGTCTCACCTCCGGTAGGTGGTCGGCGCGGGCCGTCCTACGCGGGAAAGGTGTCGCCGGGGAGGCCGTGGCACGGGTAGATCTCGCAGAGGATCATCCCGGCCCGGACGCAGGGGTCCGCGGGGGTTCACCGACCCGGAACCATCCGGGTGGTCGTGTCGAACAGCGCGAGCTCGCTGGGATGCAGCTGGTGCTGGACGACGAAGGCGCGGTCCTTGATCCGCCACAGGCCCTGTCCGGTGCCGAGCGACGGCAGCAGCTTCTGCTCGGTCCCAGTCAGCCCGAGCAGTCCGCCGGTGACGCCGAGCTGGTCGGACTCCTGCCGGTAGACGATCCTGGTCTCGGCGTTGGCCAGCAGTGACGTGGCGAGCGCGCGGGCGGCGCTGCCGGCGTCGCCGACGGTGTCCAAGTCGGACAGTTTGTGGAAGATCAGCATGTTGGCAATGCCGTAGTGGCGGGCGAGCCGCCAGTGCGCGTCCATCCGGCGCAGCAGCGCGGGGTGCGACATGAGTCGCCAGGCCTCGTCGTAGACGACCCAGCGTTGCCCGCCGGCCGGGTCGAGCAGCGCGGACTCCATCCACGCCGATGCGCACGTCATCAGCACCGACAACAGGGTCGCGTTCTCCGTGACCCGGGACAGGTCGAGCGAGATCATCGGCAGCGACGGGTCGAACTCGGTCGTCGACGGGCCATCGAACAGTCCGGCCAGGTCGCCGCCGACCAGGCGACGCAGTGCATGGCCGACGTGGCGGCCGTCGTCAGCGAGGCGGGCGTCGGCGCCGGGATCGGGTGCCAGGATCCGGTCGACCACCATCGGCAGCACCGGCACATCGGCCGCGGCCACGGCCGAGGTGAGTGCGGCGTCGACGGCGGTGTGCTCCAGCGGGGACAGCGGCCGCGCGAGGACCGTTTCGGCGAGTGCGCCGAGGAGATCGCGTCGGCGCGCGGCGACGGTGCTGCGCCATTCGACGTCGGACAGGCCGGCCGGGCGGTGCCCAGGGTCGAGCGGGTTGAGGCGGGTGGACAGCCCGTGCCCGAGCCGGATCGCCCGACCGCCGACGGCCTCGGCAACCGGGGTGTGCTCACCCTTCGGGTCGCCGGGGACGTAGACGCGTCGGCCGAACGCGATCGACCGGGTGTAGAGGCTCTTGGCAAGCGACGACTTTCCGGACCCGACGATCCCGGCCAGCACGACGTTGGGTGCGGTGATGACGCCGCGGGCGTAGAGGACCCAGGGGTCGTAGACGACGGCTGCGCCGGAGTAGAGGTCCTGCCCGACGACGACGCCGTCGGCGCCGAGGCCGCTTTCGGCGAGGAACGGGTACGCCACCCCGAGTGTGGCGGACGTGTCCTGGTGCCGGGGGATCCGCAGTCGGCGGTAGGTCCGCAGCGCGAGCGGCCCGGGTTCGCCCGAGCGAGGCAGCGACTCCGTGAGCTCGCGTTCGGCGAGTTGACGGTCGCCGCCGTCGGCACGGCGATCCAGCTCTTGCTGGCGCAGCTGGGTGGCGGCGGCACGACGGGATCGTCGCTGCGAGCGTCGCTCGGCCGCAGGCTGGATGAGGGAAGTGGTGAAGAGTCGTCGCTGGCTGTCATCGGCCATACCGCGTCCGTTCGTTGGCCGGATCAGCGATCGACGCCGTCGGCGGCAGCTGGTGCAGACGTCGGCGCTGCTGAGGCGCGGCGGTTCGGATCCGGGGTCCAGGTGATCCGGCCGTTGCGGTTCCAGGCCTTGTCGACATGAGCGCCGGCGCGGGCGACCGAGAGGGCCGCGAAGCGCAGACCGTTGGCCGCCTGGTGGGCCATCTCCTTGCCGGCGGGAGCCGGCATCTCAGTGGTGAACGCGCAGTTCGCGTTGCGTATGTGCCAGGACGCCAGCTGGTCCAGCGACTGCTGCAGCGACCAGAGCATGCCCGATACCGCTCCGAGCACGCGGTAGGCCGCTTCCGGGCTCTCGACGTTTCGGGACGCGTGGGCGAGGGCGCGGACCGCCTCCGCTGCTTCGAGGGCGTCGGCGACGGCGTCATCGAACGTAGGCACGGGTTCTCCTCGTGATCACAGGCGACAGGTCGGCACTGGATGAGGTGGGCCGCGCGCACCGAAGTGGCCGCCGTCGATGCGACGTCGAGCCGGATGGCTGGCGGTACGGTGATGTCCTGGTCGTGCCTTGTGCCGGCGGTCGAGGAGGGCGTCGTGTCCGATCCGCAGATCACAGCTGCCCTGGCTTACCTCAACGACCAGCGCCTGCAACGGATCAACGACAGCATCGTGCTGGCGCCGCCGACGCCGCTGCCCACGGCCGCCGAGGTCATCGCCGCTCGAACCTGGAGCGCCGACAACCGGCCGCCGATGACGCCTGACGAGGTCCGGGCCGCGGCCGACATCATCGAGCGTGCTGCGGAGCCCGAGCGCCCGGCTGGTGGTCCGTGGCGCGTCCGGCAGCTTCCCGCCCGGCCCATCGAGAGTGGTGGTCGGGGCGGTACGGGTAGCAGCAGCGGCACGGGCACGACGAGTGGGCGGGGTAGCCAAGGCAGTACTGGAGCTTGGCCGACGGGGACCATCGAGGGTGAGCTGGTCCTGCCGGACCCGAAGGACATTCTCGAGCAGTTCCTGCGGTGGGTGCTGCGGATCCAGCCCGGTCCCGAACCTCACGTGGGGATGACACCCGCGGCCAAGCTGGCCGCGGTCAACGCGGTGCTCAGGACTCAGCGGCCGCGACTGACCCAGCCGCAGGTCCAGCACCTCATCGAGCTGCAGGCCTGGTTCTACTACCAGGCGCGCGCCCTCAAGTCGCAGGGCATCGAACCGTGACGCCCGCTCTTCAGAGCGGCCGGCACAGGGGGAGCGCGGCTGCGGTGAAGGCCTGCGCCTGCTGCCCGACGAGGCGGCGGGTCTCGCACGATGCCTGGATGGCGGCCTGTTCCAGCTGGGCGACGGCGGATTCGAGTTCGTCGATGGTGGGTGCGGAGAGGGCGATGAGGCCGGTGTAGCGCAGGACGCCGTGGCCAGCGACCAGGTCGGATTCCTGCTGCAGGACGTCGTGGTACTCCGCGGTCTGCTGGGCGTCCTCGATCTGCCCGAGCCTGGCCCTCTGTGCGGCGTCGGAGACGTACTCGGTGCGTCGCTTGCGGATGTCGCGGGCGGCGCGGTCGGTGCGCAGCGGGTCGCAGAGCAGCGTCACGCTGCGGCGCACCCCGCTGGTCAGCAGGACAGGGTGGAGGAAGCCGGGGAAGACCTGGGTGCGGGGCCATTCGGAGATCCAGAGGACGGCGTGGTGGGCGCTGTCGGAGCGGAGCCGGTCCCAGGTCTCCTCGACGGCGACCGGGCCGGCGGTGGCGAGGCTGCGGCCGACGTCGCTGGCCCGTTGGAGCGCCGTGGCGACGGCTGGGTCGTAGGCCGTGCGCAGCGCGACGGCGAGATCGTCGGGCGTGAACCACGGCGACGGCGTGAGGTCGGCCGAGCGGAGCGCGGTCGCCAGGGTGGTCATCTCCTGGCGCAGGACGTGCGCCGCGCCGCGCAGGCCACCACCGGCCGAGCGGATCGCACGGCCAGCTGCCTTGAGGTCCAGCGCGAGCGAGACGGTGGTGACGTGCTGCTCGCCGACCGGGCCGGCCCGCTCGACCAGCTCGCCGTAGGTGCGTGCGACCCAGGAGCCATCGTCGACGCCGTGCTCTCGCCACCAGGCAGTGAGCCCGGCGCCGGAGTCCGGCAGGGTCCGTTCCAGCACCTGAAGTCGGGCGATCCGCCCGGAACGGCAGCAGGTCGCCAGCACGCGGCTCCACCCGGTCACGCGCCGCTGCTGGTCCGCGGGATCCAGCAGGACGAACGACGGGTGCTTCACCTCGAGCACGACGGTGAGCGTCGCGGCGTGCGGGTCGTGCACCATGACCGCGCCGGTCTCCGGGTCGTCATAGTGACGCAGCGCCGCGGCATCGCCCGGCAGCGCGAGCGTGCCGGACGGGCGTGGCTTCACGATCCGGCGGCGATACGCCAGCTGCCGCACAAGGCTGCGGACCAGCCAGTGCCCGGCCAGCGGGAGCCACTCGACGAGCTTGCGACCGCCGACCGGGACCCAGGTCAGCAGCGCGACGCCGACGAGGAACGGGGAACTGAGCACGAGGCCGGTGCCGCCGGCGACGTAGAGGCCTACGACGCCGGTGCCGATGCCCAGCGACACGCTGACCAGCTGCGCCACCGACAGGCCCAGCAGGACGCCGCGGCGGGTCAACCGGGAGAACTTCACCGCGACCAGGCCGGGTCCGGAGTCAGTGGCCATCCGGACCTCCGTCACCGGCCGGCGGACGTTGCGGCGTGCGCGGCGTCGGCTCGGGCCTCGCGGGCGGTGTCTGAGGGGTCGGGGTCGGAGGCTGTGCCGGCGGTGCCTCGTCGGGCATCGGCCCTGCCGTCCTGGGCGACGGCGTCGGGTCGATGCTGGGCCGCGGCTGCTCCTGTTCGCTACCCGGAGCCTTCAAGTCGGGGCTGTCCGCGGATGCAGGCCGATCCGGGCCGCCCGTGGGTGTCTCCGGACCGTCGCCCCGCTCGTTCCCGGCAGCGGCGTGCGGCGACGGGCGGCGTTCCCCGGATGCGTCCCCCGCTGCGGCCGGCTGGCCATCCTCGGTCGGCTCAGACGGCCTCGACAAGCCCGCCGCCTTCGCAGCCGCGGTCCCGCCGGCCGCAGCTGCGGCCGGCGGCCCCGCATTTGCGGACGTGGCCGCCGCGCCACTCGGCCCGGGAGCGCTGACGGCACGGCCGGCACCACCAGCTGTCCCAGCTGCGGGACCACCGACGACCGTGGCCAGACCGGCGAGCTGCTGCGCCGACATTGGTGCGGGGCGCCCGACCGCGGCCTTCGACTCCTGCTCGGCCGAAACCGCGTGGTGCAGGTCGATGCCCATGAAGCTGATGAACCGGTACGTCATGTACGGAGCGAACGCGGCGATGAACATCAGCACGATCCCGGCGATCGGATCCGCGATCGAGGCCAGGTCGAAGTCCAGCGGCGACGACACCTGCGCTGCCGCGACCAGGAACACCAGCACGATGACCAGCTTGGACACGATCAGGGCCAGCACGAACGTTGCCCAGCGGCCGATCCAGCCGCGGGTCGCGTCCCACGACGCCCCGGACAGCGCTAGCGGCGCCACCACGATCGCGACCAGCAGCAGCGCCTTGCGGATCAGCAGCGTGCCCCACACGATCGCCGCGCCAGCGACAGCCAGCCCGCCGAGCACGATCGTCAGGATCGCCCCGACACCGGGCGCGGCGACGCTGATCGCCGTCAGCCCGAGCGCCATCGCGGCGATCCGCTCGCCCATCTCCTCCATCGTGGTCCCGGTCGCGTGCACGATCCCCACGCACAGCTGGTCGACGACCTCCAGCAGCATCGCCGTCAGCGTGATCACCACGAACGACCCCAGCACCGACTTCGCCAGCCCCAGCACGGCCCGCCACAGGACGGCCGGTTCGCGGCGAATCAGCCCGGAGGCGACCTGCAGGAAGAAGAAGACCAGCATCACGAAGATCGCGACACCGAACACCACGTTGTAGACCGCGACGTACTGCTCCGACGTCAGGTCCACCAGCGTGGTCGTGTCGAAGATCGCCCACACGCTCTCGAACATCCAGGCCGCCGCGCCGCCGACGGCTTGAGCCAGCCAGTCGAACGGCGCCGCCACCAGCGCGCCGGCCGCCTCGCCGCCGAGGCTGCAGACCTCGGCGATCACCGGGACATCGCAGATACCCATCGCCGCCCGCATCAGGAGATGCCCTGCCCGACGTCCCAGAAGAAGTTCACCAACGTCACTGCGGCGCCGCACAAGATCGCCGCACCGCACGCCACCAACACGCCGGTTTTCCCGCGGCTCGCCATGTGCGGGTTGGACGAGTTGGCGCCGAACCCCCAGATCACCGCGGCAACGATCAGCGCGAGGACCGACAGGATCAGCCCGATCGTCATCCCCGCGCCGACGATGTCCCGTAGTGCGGCTATGCCTGGCAGTCCGTCATCGTTTGGTGAGATGTCGACCGCGCCCGGATACTGCGTCGCATGGGAATGGCTCTGCATGCACAGGAGGTGAGCGCCTCGACCCGGATGCACACGCGCGGGCCAGGATGATCGTCTCCCGTTGGTGCACCGCCTCGGCCTCAGCGGGGCAGGTTAAGAGCGTCGCGGAGCCCTCGAGAGGCACAGCGACCTGCGCGAGCTCGGGCGACGCCTCACGCTTTGACGATGGACATCGCTTCGTCGGCTAGCTCGCCCCAGGGCGCGCGCTCTGTCGTGTGGCCAGGCTGAGCTCGGCGGGCTGGCCGAAGCCTTGCGGATACAGGTAGGTGCCACGGTCGGTTTCGGGTTTGGCGTGCTCGACGGGGACGCGGTTCTGCTCGGCCCACGGGTCGCGGCGGATCCCGGTGATCTGCCAGGACACTTCTTGACCCGGCTGGGCGCCGGCGATGGAGAACCGGCCGCCGTCGACCTTCCCGCTGACGTGCAGGTCGGGTGCGGCCGCACCGATGGGGGTGAGCTGGTAGCGGAAATCCCGGTTGAGCGCTTCGAACCAGTCCGGCAGCTCCACCGTGGCCGCGCCGGTGTCGTCGGCTTCGATGACGCCGTTGTAGACGTTCATCATGTCCGGGGACTCGACGAAGGAGTGCGAGAGGTACTGGTTCTGGGGGTCGAGTGGGTGGTCGATGCGGAAGGATCCGCCGAACTTGCTGACCATGCCTTGGACGGCGAGGTCGCCGGCGATGGTGGCGTTGCCGGCGGAGTAGAGGGCGTCGACGCCAGGGGTGTTCGTGCTGGCGAGGACGCCGGTGCCGGTCTCGGAGTGCCCGATGACGCCGGTGCCGCCCTGTGCACTGGCGCCGATCACACCGTTCGGGCCGGCGAACTCGCCCGCGGCGGGCCACAGGGTCGCACGGATGGAGCTGAGTAGTGGATCGGCTCCATCCCCTTGGATCCCGCGGACCGCAGTCGCGCCCTCGCTGCCGGTGCCGGTCGATCTGTGGCGAGCCCAAAGTGCTGTACCGGATCCGCTGGTCGTCGACACGTTCTCCGCCAGGAGTCCGTGCCGGCCAGGTACTTCGGCGTAGATTCGGCCGCCGTTGAACTGGGACGACGAGGCGAGTAGACCGTATGCGTTGATTCCCTTGCCGACCAGCGCGACCGCCGACGTGCCCGTACTTGAGCAGCTCACCCGCAGGCCCGTGGTGTTGCCCGAATTTTCGACAGCGGTGACCGCCGACGAGGAGTTCGATGCACCCAGTATGAGCGGATCGCCATTGGCGGCGTGGGCCTCTTCGCCGGTCGCGAGCGCAACGGCACCGGCGCCTGCGGCCGCGGAGGCTGCGATGGCGGCCCTGCGGGTCATCGGTCGAGACTGGGATTCGGGCATGTGCGCTCCGTTCTTCGGATGGTGTGTTCGTCGACCTGGTCGTGGTTCGCGATGCTGGTGGTGCGGGCCGCTACGGTGGGGCGGGCGAGTAGAGGGTGGTGCCGCGTTCGCTGGAGGGTTTGTGGTGCTCGACGGGGATGCGGTTGTCCTCGGCCCACGGGTCTTTGCGGATGCCGGTGACCTGCCAGGACACGTGTTGTCCGGGCACCCCGCCGGCGATGGCGAAGTTGCCGTCGTCGATCTCGGAGCTGACGTAGAGGTCGGGCGCAGAGGCGCCCATCGGGGTGAGCTGGTAGCGGAAGTCCCGGGCCAGCGCTTCGAACCAGTCCGGCAGCTCGACCGTGGCTGCTCCGATCACGTCCAGAACGGCGACGCCGTCGTAGACGTTCTTCATGTTCGGGGACTCGACGAACGAGTGCGAGAGGTAGCGGTTCTGCGGGTCCAGAGGGTGGTCGATGTGGAAGGACCCGCCGAACTTGCTGATCATCCCTTGCACGGCCAGGTCGCCTGCGATGGTGGCATTGCCGGCGGAGAACAGCGCATCGATACCAGGGGCGTTGGTGGTGGCGACGACGCCGTGGCTGGTCTCGTAATGGCCGATGACAGCGATGCCGCCGTCCTGGTTGCTCGCCCCGATGACGCCGCTGGGTCCGGCGAACTCGCCGGCAGCTTGGGGGCATGAGTGGTCCGGATCGTTCGGAGGAAGGTGGCCGCGTTCGGGTCGTGGACGCCGCGAACGGCCGTGCCGCCTTGGGCGCCGGTACCGCCTGCTCTGCTGATCCCGTAGATTGCCGCGCCGGTGCCCGTATCGGTGGCGGTGTTCTCGGCCCAGAGTCCGAAGGTGTTGGGCAGCTGCGACGCAAGTCTCGCGCCGCTGTACCCGTTGAGAAGGCGATGAGTCCGTATGCGCTAGTGGAAGTTGCGACGATTCCGCTGGCCGAGGTTCCCGAACCGGTGCTGTTGACACAGAGCGCATCGGCGCTCGCCGAGCTATTCAGCGTTGTCGCCGCGGTCGCAGTATTGGTCCGACCGACAAGCAGCGGGTCGCCGTCGGCCGCGCTCGCCGTACTTGAGCCGGCCACGGCGAGACCCGGCGGCTGCGGCCGCACCGGTTCCGAGCAGGGCACGACGCGCCAGCCGTGGCTTCATCTGCTCTTCGCTCACGATGGTTCTCCTTACGCAGGCGTCCTAGTGCTCGAGTGTGGCGAGATCACGAACGATCGGTCTGGTCTGCGGACAAGCTGAGTTCGGCGGGCTGGCCAAAGCCCTGCGGGTACAGATAGGTGCCGCGCTCGCTGTCGGGCTTGGCGTGCTCGACGGGGATCCGGTTCTGCTCGGCCCACGGGTCGCGGCGGATCCCGGTCACCTGCCAGGACACCCGTTGCCCCGATTTGGCGCCCGCGATGGCGAACCGGTTGTCCTCGACCTCGGCACTAACGTGCAGATCCGGTGCCGCAGCACCGAGCGGGGTGAGCTGGTAGCGGTAGTCGGCGTTGAGCGTCTCGAACCACTCCGGCAAATCGATGGTGGCCGCGCCGGTGTCGTCGGCGTCGACGACGCCGTTGTAGACGTTCATCATGTCCGGGGACTCCACAAACGAGTGCGACAGGTACCGGTTCTGCGGATCCAGCGGATGATCGATCCGGAACGACCCGCCGAACTTGCTCACCATGCCCTGCACGGCCAGATCACCAGCGACAGTTGCGTTACCGGCCGAGTAGAGCGCATCCACGCCAGGGGTGTTCGTGCTGGCCAGCACACCGGTGCCGGCCTCGGAGTGACCGATGACCCCGGTGCCTCCCTGCGCGCTGGCACCGATCACCCCGTTCGGGCCGGCGAACTCACCCGCAGCCGGCCACCGCTGCGCCCGCACCGACAACAGCAGCGCTTCTGCGCCAGCGCCCTGAATCCCGCGGATCGCTGTCGCACCCCCGGCGCCTAGCTGGGCCGACGTGTTGCGCGCAAAAACCGCCAGACCAGTCCCGCTGGTCGGCGAAGTGTTCTCCGCCCACACCCCAAAACGATTGGCGGCGTCCGTGGTGAACTTCGCACCGTTATGGCCCGTCGACGACGCCACGATGCCGTAAGCATTGACCCCCAGACCAGTGATCGCATGCGCCGCCGTCCCAGTGCTCGTGCTCCGGACATCGAGCCCAACGACGTTGCCAGAACAGGTCACCCGCGTCACCGCCGACGACGTATTCGACTGACCCAAGACAATCGGATCGCCGTTGGCAGCATGAGCGTCGCCGCTCGTGGCAATCGCGAGGGTGCCTGCGCCGCCAACAGTGCCTAGTGCAATGGCCAATCTACGAGTTAATCGTGCTGGTTCGGGGTGAGTCATCTGAGCTCCAATTCAAGAATGCCGAGGAGTATGCCAATCGCCGCCGGGCTCCACACTGAACTGCCTCGGCCCGACGCTACGTTGTCCTGCGGCGTTCTAGATGTGACTTGCCAAATGCCGACAGGACATTTGAGCACGCCTGAGATGATCGGCCATCGTTGCGCGGATTGACGATGTCGTAGCCGGAGGCTCAGCAGCGGGGCTAACGTGATCGGGAGGACAATGTCAGCCAACCCTCGCATGCATCGGACGCTTGGGTGAAGAGCGCAGCGTGAACCTGCGTCAATCAGGGGCCATAGTTAGCCCCGGCACGAAGGGCTGGCCTTTGGCGGCGACCTCCAGTGCCGCCGCCTTGCCAAGCTCCGGTGGAACTACGAATTCCGCGGGGACTTCTGTGTACGACCCGTAGTAGTCGAATACGACAGTGCCTTGAGTATCCGTGGATCCCACGCTGTGCATGGACTCGCCGAGCGCGTCGATCCACATAATGACCACACCATTTCCAGCCTGGGCGATAACCAAGGTTGCGCCGTTGGGTGCGATGAGTTCTAGAGTAGGGATGCCGCGTTCGGTTCGGAGATCCGCTGCCTCGGCCAGGAGGCGATCGAGATCCTGTTCCGACGAGATCGACGATTCTCGCGGGGTATCCGTGTTGGGTGGTAAGTATCGGGCGAGCATTTAACCTATTCCTCGAATGATTAATGTGTCCGCGATCGAGCCGGCTGATCCGTTCGGCACGACGTTGATGGTCAGGGTTGAGCCGCTGGGGACCATCCGCGGGAGCATCGCTGCGCAGCCGGGTTTCCCTCCGCAGGGCGCGCGGTTGATCCAGAGGGTTGCCTCGGATAGTCCTTGGTTCCGCATAATCGCCGCGGCGTGTGCCTCCACGTGCGATTTTGTCACGATGTTCATGCCGGGCGTGCCTTGGGGCATCGATGCCGCTGGCGGATGCCAGCCACTGATCAAGGGGAACTCCGCGCCATCGGGTGTGACCAGGGTCCCCGCTGTCCGGCTTCCTGCGTAGGCGGGGACCTCCGTGGCCAAGCCTCCCGAGGCCACGGGCGGCCTAATCTTCCTGACGAGGGACGTGCAGATTCGCGCGAGGCTTGCGGCAGTGCTGGCGGCGCCACCTACGAGCGCAACGAGGCCACCCACCAATTGAGCCTGCTGATACGTCTCACCGTGATAGTTGCCCTCGACGGCGGCTTCATCGAACAATTGTTGGGCAAGGTCACCGTCGTAGCCAACCCAGTCGACGCCGAGGGCCATTCCTGTCAAGTAAAACGTGTCCTCTGCCGCGGATATCAGTCCGGCGAGGACACCATTCGTTGCGGGAGTAACTTCGTCAGCCCAGCTCGGCTCGCTGCATCCGGGTATCCAGGGCATGTCGATGAAGAAGCATGCGCCGCTGGGGTCGGTGAGTACGGTGGGTCGGTTGTCGACGTAAGCATATGGGGAGATGGAAGGCGTGCCTTGGGGGGTTTCGACGGGGTCGGTGCTGGTGAATTGGCCGAGTGTGGGGTTGTAATTGCGAGCGCGGAGGTTGAGGAGGCCGGTGGTGGGGTCGAGGTATTCGCCGGTGTAGCCGAGGCCGACCTGGGCGGTGGTGAGTCCGGTGCTGGTGGTGTTGCGGGGGGTTCCGAAGGGTTCGTAGGTGGTGGTCCAGGATTTGGCGCCGGTGGTGCGGTTGTAGGTGGTGGTGAGGCTGTTGAGGTCTTCGGTGAGTAGGGCGTGGTTGGTGCCATTGATGTTGGCGTTCACCGGGATCGCGTCGGGGCCGTAGCGGTACCGAGTGGTGCTCGTGCCCTGGGTGACGCTGGTGAGGAGGGGTAGCGGGTTGTTGATGTCCCACGAGAACGTCCGCGTCGTCGCGCCGGTTGTCACGCTCGTGCGGTTGCCGAGGCCGTCGTAGGTGAGTTGGCTGTCGGCGGTGGGAGTGTCAATGCCGACCAGGCGGTTGAGTTCGTCGTAGGTCCAGCTGGTTGCCCCATCGCTGATCTGGTTGCCGTCGGCGTCGTAGCTGTAGGTCGTGTTGCCGCGTTGGGTGAGTTGGTTGGCGGCGTCGTAGGTGTAGGTGGTGGTGCCGGGGGTGGTGCCGCCGGTGCGGGTTTCGGTGAGGCGGTTGCCGGCTCCGTCGTAGGTGTAGGCGAGGGTTTCGTCGGCGGTGGCGCAGTTCTGCCCGAACATCGAGCTGGCGTCGTAACACACTTGGGCTAGACGGCCGGCCGCGTCGAAGAAGTGCGCCTCACCGGGTGCCTGGGTGCCGCCTGCACCGCGACGGATCACGAACGGGCGGCCGGCGCCGTCGCGGCTGTAGGTGACGGTCTGGGTGGGGTCGGTGGTGGTGCCGGTGCCGGTGGTGGTGCTGACGAGGGCGTCGGCGCGGTCGTAGTTGCGTTGCTGCCAGCGGTTCACCAGCCCGGTTGCGGCGAGGTTGTCGATCCGGGTCAGGTTGTTGTTCTTGTCGTAGCTGAACGCGGTGGTGCCGGCGTTGGTGCTGGCTGTGGTGGCGAGGCGGCCGTCGTCGTCGAAGGTGTTGGTGACGGTGACGCCACCGGGTTGGGTGATGGTCTTGACCATGCCGCGGGGGTCGTAGGTGTAGCCGTAGGCCTGGCTGCCCCGGGTCACCGAGGCGATCTGGCCGGCGTCGTCGTAGACCGTGGTCGTGGTGCCGCCCGCGTCGGTGACTCCGGTGAGCCGCCCGACCGGGTCGTAGGCATAGCTGGCCGTGGAGGCGGTTGAGCCTGTGGTCACGCCGGTGCGGCGGCCCAGTTCGTCGTAGCTCTGCGTGACCGTCCACCGCGCCAGGTCACCTGATGCTGGGCCTCGGGCGAGCACGGTGCTGGTCTGGTTGCCGTCGGCGTCGTACCCGAAGGTGCGAGTGCGGTTCAACGCGTCCGTGGTTGCCGTGCGGCGGTGCGCGTCGTCGTAGGTGTGAGTCGTGACGTGATCGTTCGGGTCGGTCACTGTGACCAGGTCGCCAGCGGTGTTGTACCCGTACTCGGTGACCGCGCCGTCGCCGCCGGTGACGGTGGTGAGGCGGCCGGCGTCGTCGTACCCGTACGTTGTGGTGACGTTCCACAAACTGCGGCTGCTCACCCGGCCGGCGTTGTCGAACGTAGCGGTCGTGAAGCGGCCCTGGGGGTCCACGGTACGGATCTGGTTACCGTCGGCGTCGTATGTATAGGTCGAGATCCGGCCGTTGCCGTTGGGGGTTTGGTCCTGGACGAGCATGCCGTCGCCGTCATACGTGAAGGTCGCCTTGTGGCCCAGCGGCGTCGTCGTGGAAGTTCGGTTCCCGTCCCGGTCATAGATCACCGTCGAGACCTTCCCCGCAGGATCGGTCACCGTGGCCGGCAGGTTCAGCCCGTTGTATGTCGTGCTGACCGTTCTGTCGAGCGGGTCGGTGACGCTGACGGTGTTCCCGTCGCCGTCATATGCGGTCGTGGTGGTCTCGTTGGCCTGGTTCGTCACGCTGGTCTGTCGATAGCGTTCGTCGTAACCGTACGAGACGATCCCGCCGGCCGAGTCGGTCTCCTCGACCACGTTCCCCAGCCCGTCGTACTCGTAGCCCCAGGTGAAGTCCGCAGGCTCCGCGCCCGGCTCGTTGCCGCGAGCAGCGGTCATCGTGATCATGTGGGCGTCGAGATCGAACGTCCGGGTCGTCCTACCACCTTCGGCATCGGTCGTGGCCACCTGGTTGCCGGCCAGGTCGTACTCGTGGACCGTTTCCGCGCCACCGGGTTCGATGATCTTGACGACGCGTCCGGCGGCATCGAACTCGGTCTCCGTACGGCGATCCAGGGGGTCGATCACCGTCGTGCGCCGGTTGTTGAGGTCGTACTCGTACTCCGTGACATGGCCCAACGGGTCAGTGGACGACGTCAGATTGCTGGCCACGTCGTAAGCAAAAGTGGTCGTGAAGTCCGCCGGGTCAGCGCCGGCCACGTGGCCCCGCGCCGTCGTCTGCGACTCGAGCCGACCGTAGGCGTCGAAGGTCGCCGTCGTGCGGCGACCCTCCGGGCTGATGGTGGCCACCCGATTGCCCTGCGCGTCGTACTCGAACTCCGTGACGTTGCCCTCGGGTGAGGTCTCGGTCAGGACCTGACCGTCAGTGTTGTAGGTGTAGGAGGTGACTCCGCCGTTTGGGTCGGTTGTGGTCGCGACACGGTGATTCGCGTCGTAGGTATAGGTTGTCTTCCGGCCCTCAGGTGAGGTCTCGGTGAGCAAGTCACCGCCCGACGAGTACGTAAAGGCCTCACGGTCACCGTTCGGGTGCGTGGTTGAGAGCAGGTTGTCGTTGGCGTCGTACGTGTGACGCGTTGTCCGGCCGTGCGGATCTACGGTGGCGGCGAGCCGCAACCGCTCGTCGTATTGGTACGTCGTGATCGCGCCGCCCGCGGTTTCGGACTCGACCAAGACGTTGTTGTAGTAGACGTCGCGGCTCACGCCGCCGCGTGGATCGGTCGTGCGGGTAGTTTGGTAGGCGCCGTCGTCGACGTACTCGAAACCCCACGTTCCGCCGCCGGCGTCGACCTGTGAGATGACGCGGCCCTGCGCGTCGTACGTCGAGCGCATCACCTCATTGCCCAGCGGATCCGTGATGGCTGCGAGGCGTCCGGCGGCGTCGTACTCGTATTCCGTCACGCCGCCGCGCACGTCGGTCACGGATGTCAGCAGGTCGCCGGTGTAGCCGTAGGAGACCGAACGACCATCGGACAGCGCGATCGCGGTGACCTTGCCCGACGCGTCCATGGTGACATCGACCTCGCGGCCACTCGCGTCAGTGATCTTGTCGAGCGTTCCATTCGTCGCGTATGCGAGCGAGACGCCTTGGCCGGAGGAGTCGCGCGCGTACTCCAGGCGTCCGTTTTGATCGAAACCGATGACCTGATGCGACTTCGTCTCAAGCTGGTATCCGCCTGACACGGACCGCAGCCGCGTCGAGGCGCCTGGTGGGAGGCGGTACGCGCCACCCTGCAGCGCGTACTCGACCTCCTGACCGTCCTCAGCCTTGTAGGTGACCGACGATGCTGCTGACTCGAGCTCAGAGAAGTAGGGGAAGCTCCAACCCTTGCCGAGGGGCCCGACTGTTGGGTCGGTCGAGTTGTACGTCCGGCTAGCGGAGATTGCTGGCCCAACGCCGGGGATGGTGAGGTCCGTGGCCGACTCGGTCAGGGTCCCGGTCGCCGTGTTCACGGGGTCGGCTCGCAGGATGTTCAACGGGTATAGACGACCCGTTGAGGTGTCGCAGACGCAGACGCCTCGCGCGGCCTCGTCGGTCAGACCCGGAAGCGCGACCGCTGGATACGCGGATGACGTCGCCGGTGCGCTCCACCCGGTGCCATCCCACGCGTAGACCTTCGCGTAGTAGGACTCTCCCAACTCGACGATCGGTGTGGCCTGCGGGTCCGGGAGTATTGATTCGCAGTCGCCGGCGACGTCGCTGACGACGCCCGCGCCGGTTAAGGTGTAGTCGAAGAGCTGGTCCCACACCATTGCGTCGTCGGAGTCGCGATAGAGCTCGAACGTGTAGAGGTGGACCAACCCGTTGGGTCTACTGTCAGGATGGGTCCAGCGGAGAGCTCCCCATTCGGCGCAGCCGGGCGCGAGGGACGTCGGCACGTAGCCCACGATCGTCGGTGGCGTGGGTGCCAAGGCAGGGAAGAACGAGTCGCTCCGCTCGCTCGGCAGCGGTCCGTCTGCGACGGATGCGGCGGTCGGCTGTGACTCGATCTCACTCTTGAGTCCCACCCCGGGGATCCGGTTTTCGGAAGGAATCAGAGCGGGGGGCTCGGCGCGCTGACCTTCGTCGGCGTTGGTCGGGAGCCCATCGGTGGTCGCTTCGGTTCGTGCAACTGGCTCTTGGTCGGCGAAGGACGGTGGCATCGACAACGCCGTGCTGAGGACGCCGACGATGACAGGTATCGAGACAGCACGAACCCACCCACGCATTTACTACCCCCTGCAGATGTAATCCTTTGGGCGGATACTCTGCCGTACGGCATAAATCGGGCACAAGTAACTCAGAGTGAAGTCCGTGTGTGGCATACGTCACAGCGTCGACCTAGGTGTCCTCCCGTGGCGCGCCTCTGGTGGCGCCTCTGAGCAGGTCGTCGCGCCATACGGTCGGAGCAGCGCTCGATCGCGGTGCCTCGATAGGCGGGTCTGGACAAGCCTGCGGCCGTCACTCAGTGTGACTGTCGAGGTGGCGAACGGTCCTGTGCGGCCGGCTTGGCCAGGGAGTCGCTGCGGTTGTCAATGCTCCAGCAGGGCTAGCGGCAGCGGCGAGGTGAAACCGAGAACGGGCTCGTCTACTTAGAGGATTGTGATGCGGACGTGGTCGTAGTGGCCGCCGGTGGGGGAATTGGGGTCGTGCATGCCGCCGCCGTCGTAGGGGCGCCAGCCTTCGTCGTCGCGCGCGAGGGACCAGATGACGCCTTGCCAGATGAGGTACTCGACGCGCAGGGCGGTGGCGTGGTGTTGGAGCCAGGTGGCCATGCGCCAGCCCTCGGCGACTTGGACATCGGTGGGGTAGGTGCCGATCTGGTTGCCGTAGGTGACGTCGCAGGCGCGGCCGACGGGGTGTTCGGAGCTGGTGCCGGGGCGTGGTGACCAGCAGGACCAGCCGGTGTCGGGGAACGCGCGTCTGGTTTCGGCGAGCAGGTGCAGCAGTTGGCGGGTGATGAGACCGGAGCTGGTCGGGTCGGGGACGAGGCCGCCTGGGACGCCGGCGAACGGCGCGGGTGGTGGCGGCAGCTCGCCGACCGATCCGGGTCCGTCAGGCTCGCACGCCTCGCCGCCCGGTAGTGACGGATCCGGCGGGGCCGTCGCGACCGTCGCCGGCACGGCCCAGTCGCGCATCCGCTGCCGGACGTTGTCGAGGTAGTCCCGGGTTACGGCGAGGATGTCGGGGTAGGTGGAGAGCCGGCCGGGGCCGGCGTTGTGGGCGATGACGAGGGCTTCGAGCTCGGTGAGCTCTGTCGTGGATGGCCAGTCCGGGTGGGCGGCGCGGGTGGCGCGGACGTCGTCGAGGAGGTTGCAGAGGTAGCGGGCGCCGTACTCGGCGTGGATCTCCGGTTCGCGGATGTCCCAGATGCCGTTGGCGTTGCGGTCGGTGTCGAAGTCGCCGTAGACGGTGCGCCAGATGTGCTGGTTGATCTGGAACAGCCCCCAAGTGCCGCCGTTGACGTCCATCGCGAAGACGTCGGGCCGGAACGAGGATTCCTGCGCCATGACCGCGGCGACCCAGGTCTCGGGCAGGTCCGCGCACGCCTGGGTGGCGATCGCGATCCAGGCCCGGGCGGCATCGGGCACGGGCGCGTCGTCGGCGAGTTGGCCGGACGAGCCGCCGGGGACCTCGGCGCAGCTGACGGCGGACTGGCCTCCGGGGTTCATGAGCGCGGCGATGGCGAGCAGCCCGACCGTCGGGGCCAGCAGCACGAGCCCGCCCACCAGAGCGAGCAAGGACTTCTTCAGCATGACCGGCCGACGGTCAGAGCGGGTTGCCGAGTTCGGACAGCCGCAGCAGATGGCAGCGTTCGTCGAACCGCGGCGGGCAGCCGACGAAGACGGTGAACGCCACCTTCTCCCGGGTGGTGTCCTGCTGGCCTTCCCAGACGCCTTCGCGGTGCCGGTAGGCTCGGACGGTCACGGCCCAGGTGCCGTCGGGGATCTGGCCTCGCGACTCGGACACGATCCGGCCCCACGAGCTGGGTACCTGGATGCCGTAGACCTCCAGCCACTGGCGGGTCTCGTACTGGCGCAGCTGTCGCCAGACGTCGTCGGCCGGCAGGTACGTCGTCACGTCGGTGACGAGGCCGCTGGTCTCGATGCCGGACGGGTCGGCGTCGGCGATCAGGACGTTGGCGTAGTCGCGTGGGGTGAGCCCGGACATCGTGTCCCAGGTGAACAACGCGTTGGCGACCTCGCGGGCGTAGGGGACGGCGTCGTTGGTCTCGGGCAGGACCGGAAGCTCCGGCGCCGTCGACGGGTCGTCGGTGGGCGCGCCGGTTGGCGGCGTCTGGGGGAGCGGTCCCACCGGTTCCAGCGTCACCGACGGCCCGGGTTCCGGGTCGCCGGCCAGCCCGTACAGGCCAACGATGACGACGGCGACGAGCGCCAGGCCGCCGGAGATGGCGGCAACGAGGCGTCGGCGGGCGGTCCACTGAGCGGGGCTGGTGATCACCTGGGTGTCTCCTCGATCGGGTGCGTCGGAGGTGTTCACCCGAGAGGTGCGTTCAGCCGCCCGCGTCGGTGGTCCGCCGTTCGCGGGCGGCGACGGTCTCGCGCATGAACCGCTCGGTCGCGGCCCAGGTCGAGGTGAGCAGGTCCCACTGCTCGGCGGTCAGGTGCTCGGCGACGGTGTCCGGGTCGACGAGGTCCCACCAGCCGTAGTGCTTCTTCAGGCTCGCCGCGAGCCGCTGCACGGCGGCAGCTTCGGCGCTGACGCGTCTGCTCACGCCATCGGCGACCTGGTGCACGCGCTGGGTGGCTCGCTTCGCGGCCTGGGCGACGGCTTGCGGACTACGGAGAACGGCGAGCCGTTCGAGCTCAGCCTTCGCCACGTCGCGAGCTGCCGCGGGCTGGGTCTCGTCGACGGCGGCCTGCTCGAGTTCGTGGCGGGCACGGGCGGTCGTGATGGCCAGGTAGCGGCCGTTGACCTTGCCGTCGACGCCTATCCCGGCGAGGCCGTCCTGGACCTGGGCGCGCAACCACGCGGGTGTGGCGTCGTCCGCGACCAGGCGCTGCAGCTCGAGGACCTGTTCGAGCATGCCGTGCGAGTCGCGGCCGGTGATCGCGCGAGCCGCCTGGACCCGGGCGTCCAACGGCTCCGTCGAATCGACGGAACCGTCGGTGCCGGCCCGCTCGGCGCCGAACCGTGTGCTGGCCTGGCGCCGACCGGCCTCCTCGGCGTAGAGCTCCTTGAGCTCGTTGTAGAGCGCGGCGGCCTCGATCGGGTTGAGGTCCTTGCGCAGGCTGTTCTCGTCGCGCACAGCAAGCGCACGCTGCAGGCGATCGGACACCTTGGCCGCGACCCAGACGTCCACCTCGCGCCACCCGAGCCGCCGCACGGCCTCCAGCCGCCGCAGACCGGAGATCAGCCAACCGGCCTTGCTCACCACGATCGGGTGCAGCAGCCCGACGGTCCTGATCGACTCGACGAGGCCGTCGACGTCGCCGAGGTCGGTCCGGTAGGCGCGGCCGACCTGGATCTCGTCGACGGCGTGCCGCAGGACGTACCCGTCAGCCATCGCGGGCCTCCGGCCTGATCCGGCGGGCCAGGTCCATCAGCTCGGCGTCCGTCAGCAGATCGGCGAGCGTGTCACCGAGCAGCACCCGCTCCAACACGCCGAGCTGCCCGGCCGGCGCCGCACCGACCCGTGAACCGATGAGCAGCCCGAGCAACCGTGTCCAGTCGCGTTGCCGCAGCCCCAGGCGCAGCCGGATCGCGCCGTCGCGGCGGAGCACATCGCGCGCGGAGTCTTGCGATCCCAGGTCCGCCGTGCGCGACGCCACGTACTCCACTGCCCATCGTGCGTCGTGGTGGTTCCATCCGGCGACCACGAGGAACGCCGCGATCGTGGCGACGAGACGGTCGATGCCATCGCCGGCGCCTTCCGCGCCGCCGGCGGAGATCACGTCGTACAGGAACTCCTCGTGCTCGCCTGCACGCACGGGTGTCTCGCCGGGACGGTGCTTGGGCCGGCGCGCCTTCTCCGGCGAGATCAGCAGCCGCTCGCCGTACGCCTCGGCCTGCATCGACAGCTCCACCGCCCGGGTCACCACGCCCCACGGGTCCTCGGCCGTGCGCGCGGAACGACCACGCATCGCCAGCCACGCGGCTTGAGCGGCGTCCTCCGGCGGCCGCCGCCACGCTCGTGCCACCGGTGTGTATCGACGAGCCACGACTCTCATCAGCACCTCGACGGCCGGCAGTTGCCACCCCTCCGGTCCGAGCCGATCGATCACCGTCAGGACCGCCCGCAAGCCCTCGGGCGTGCTGATGAACTGCTCGACATCCTCGGCATCGAACGTCGCCGACTCGTCGCTGTTGTTCCTCATGCGTGTGCTCCCTCCCTGGCAGAGAGGTGCGCCAACGCTCCCGGTTCCTCGGTCTCGGTGTCCGTCGTCTCGTCGGCGCCTCGCTGGCCGAGCCATCGCCCGACGGTCGACGGATGCACGCCCAGCTCGGCAGCGATCCGTCGGTATGACCCGCCGCCGGCACGCAGGTGCCGCGCCGCCTGGCGGCGATCGACGGGCAGGTCTTCGTCAGCGACGCGCGGCGCCGGACCCCGTCGGGCTCGCCGGGTCAGTTCGACCGTCAGGTGCGTGATCGCGAGCAGCACGAGCGGAGGCACCGCCGATACCGCGGCGGCGACGACCGGAGGCACCGAGGCGTCAGCCGAGACCACCGCGTCGACCGCGTTCGCCGTCACCGACACAGCTGCGCCTGCTAGCAGCAGAGACCACGGGTACCGGGTCGCCGCGCGTCCGTACTCGTGTAGTGCCACAACCGAGATCGTCGCGACGACGATGATGCCGTCGACGATGAGCGGCCACGCCCACGCCTGGCTGCTGTCGATCCCGGACCGACGCGCGAGGTCGGCGAGTGAGGTGAACGACAACCAGAACGCGCCCAGCGCGATCGCCACAGTGCCCGCGACGGCGATTCCGGCCACCCAGCCCGGAACCGCCTCCGGATGAGCCTCGTCGTTGACCGCCGTCATCTGTCGACGCCATCCTGCGCGGCCGGTACGGCGGCGCCGACCGACCCGCTGATCGAACGTGGCAGCCGCATCCCGTAGGCGAGACCGTCGTCGATTGTCCGCGCGCTCTCTTCGGCGGTCCATCCGGCAACGCCGACGTGGCCGGCGGCCGCATGAAGCAAAGCCTGACGCGCCTCATCGACGGCGAGCTCGCCGCCACCCACCAGGCGCCCGAACGTGCAAGCCGCCCTGAGAACGGTGTCGTGACGATGACCGGGCAGCGCCGCCTTCACCTCGGCGGTCACGTTCGTCACGATCGCCTGGACGTATCTGCCGGCACGGTCCGCCGAGAGCCGCAACGGCGGACCAGGGCGAGGCGGCGGCGGTGGTGTGAGCGCCTTCACCAGCCAGCCGGGTGGCTCGGCCACCGGCTGGTCGCGAATCAAGCGGTACGACCCGGCCACGTTCATCGAGCCCGCCGCGACGACGGCGGCGCCGCGGCCGCGCGTGTCGATCCGCCAACCCAGCGTGCCGATGGTCGATCGGTGCGCGCCGCCGCCCGGAGCCCGGAAGTACAGGTGCAGTCCGCCGCTGGGCGTGGCAACCGTGTACGTCTCGGCCGGCGGCGCGGCTCCGGCGTCTGCTGCAAGCATCGCGAGGACGTCGGATCCATGCTGGGCGCCCATGAATCGGTCGGGGGCGGTCGCGCCGTGCGCGGGATCGAGGTCGACCACGAGCAGGCTCGACTCACCGGTCGCGATGCCGACGTTCCAGCGATCGGCGGCACGCCACCACGAGCGGAGCCGATCGTGGTCGGTCGTCGCCAGCTGCTGCCAGCGTTTGAACGCCGGGCTCTTGCCCCCTGGCTCGATCGGGAAGACCCTCCACCCCCGATCGGCCGCCGCCAGAGCAGCGTCGAGGAACGGGTTGTCGGACATGCTTCGGACCTCCTCTATCGCGGGCACACTCAGTTCCTGTGGCCCTCTGACCAGGAGGTACGCCAACCGATCCGCGCCGCAGACGCGCTGCGACGCGGGCACACGCCCCCACGGTTGCGTTGTCCAGCGCTTGACCGGCCGCGCGACGATACCTATAGTCATCGGCTGCCGGGCGTGCTGGCTTTCGCCGCCCTGCACTTCGGCTGGCGCCCGACGCCGGCGGTGCGTTCTGCCGCCGCCATCGGGGCCACCTTCAAACGTCTCCCGAGTGGCGCTTCGCGCCAATGAATCCGCACTGCACCGGTGTGGAACCGGCCGGCACGCGCGGAGTTCGGAGAATCCGGACGATTGCCGGTGCACCGGCGGTGCCACGGTGGTTCATTGGCCCCGCACTCGTTCCGGCGCAGGATCGGGATCGAGCGTGGGAGTAGAGGACCCGCTCACTGCCGATTCGGCTGGAGGGCGACCATGTTGCGTCGCGATACCGAGTACGTGTTGCTGTGGAATGCGCAGGCACACTGCTGGCTGGCTCGTCCCGTCGAGCGTGACGGCGACCGGCTGCGGCCCGTCGGCGTCGCTGCCGCCGTCGCGCTACCGGAGTGGGACGGTCGATTCGGCGAAGCTGGGTCGGACGAGTGATTCCGCGCCGGTTCGCTCTGCGGCGCTACCGCGATCGCTCCGGGGTCTCCGGTATCGGCGTCGTCGCCTACGGCACGTGGTACCCAAGCGGAGAGGCGACCCTGGCGTGGTGCAGCGGCCCGGTTCGATCCGTGACCGTGTTCGCCTCAGTAGGCGACATCGAGCGGATCCACGGGCACGGCGGCGACTCGGAGATCGTCTGGCTCGATCCACCCGACGTCGCGATGGACGCAACGACATCTTGTGCTGATCTGACGGACCGCGTAACGTGACTCAGTTCACTGCCTCAGTGACCGAGTGTCACGGAGTAAGCGTGGTGTCAGATGACTGTGCAGCGTTGGTCCGGGGTCGAGACGAGGGCGCTTCGGCATGCCCTCCGCATGAGCGTGCGCGCGTTCGCCGAACATCTCGGTGTCGCCATCCGCACGGTGTCGAAGTGGGAGAGCCGTGGCGCCGATATCACGCTGACGCCCGACAATCAGGACCTACTCGACGTCGCGTTGAGCAGATCCGCGCCGGACGTCCAGGCTCGCTTCGCGGAGCTTTCCGCACCCGCGGATGGCCAGCCCTCGGCGGCCGGGACGACGCCATCCGTGGCCGTCCCAGTCCTCGTCGACGGTCGCGTCGTCCTAATGCCGGCCGACGCAGGACTGCTCAGTAGGCTGCCGGTGTCGGCGGACGAGACGGCGAACGTTGGGAGCATCGACGTGGAGATCGAGCGCAGGCAGGCACTGGGAGCCCTTGCGTTCGGAGCCGCAGCGGTCGCCCTTCCAGGCGCTGGCCGCGACGTTCTCGGCGGACCATCTGGCCGGTCGCGGATTGGCAAAGGCGAGGTCGACGCCGTTCTCGACATGGTCGGCCTGTTCTCTCGCATGGACCAGCGCCGGGGCGGCGGGCACGCGCGTTCGACCGCGGTCGAGTACTTCACTGCCCATGTCGCGCCTCTCCTCGACGGCACCTTCCACAGCGATCGGGTGCGGAGTGCGATGTTCTCCGCCGCCGGCGAGCTCGCCTATCTCTCCGGCTGGATGGCCTTCGACGCGGGCGACCACGACGTCGCCTGGCGCGACTTCCGCACCGCGGTGGAGCTGGCCGACGAAGCTGGCGACGCGCCGCTGGCCGGACACGTGCTTCGGGCGATGGCGCACCAGGCCGTCGACCTCGGCCAGCCCTCACGTGCGCTGCAGTTGGCGGACGGTTCGGTCGACGGCGAGCGCTACGCAATGGCGGTCCCGCGTGAGCGCGCCCTGCTGGGCGTCGTCCACGCGCGGGCGCTGGCCAGTGCCGGTCGCGAGGCCGATGCTGCAGCGGCGTTGAATCGCGCCGAGGACGACCTTGCCGCTACTGGCTCTGGTGACGCCGAGCCGGCCCGCGTGTTCTTCTTCGGCGAGGCGAGCCTGGCACACGAGACCGCCTGCACGCTCCGCGACCTCGGTGACCTCGCCGGCGCGGAGCAGCAGTTCGCCCGCAGCGTGCGCACGCGGAAAGCGAGCGCGTTCACCCGGACGCATGCGGTCACGCTCGGATACCTCGGCTCGGTGCAACTGCGCCAGGGCGACGTCGACGGTGCGGTCGCGACCTGGTCGACGTCGCTGGACGCGATGGACGGCGTGGACTCCGGCAGGACTCGGCAGGTCGTCCTCGACATGCGCGCCGCCCTGGCGCCGTACCGTCGCGCCAAGCTCCCCGCGGCCGTCGATCTGGACGCGCGGGCGACGGACTACCTCGATACCGTGAGTGCGGCGGCGTCCTGACCGGGCAGCGTCAGGTTGCTCCCAGGAGGTATCGATGGCTGAGTCGTACGAGGTCGTGCCCGTCGCTCACGTCGTGGGCGGCCGGGTCGAGCCGACCGACGACTACTGGGGCGGCACACGCTCGATCATCAGGATCGACGGCGAGCGCTTCACGAGCGACGCCGTCAAGGGGCTCGACGCGTTCTCACACCTCGAGGTGGTGTTCCGCTTCCACCTCACCGATCCGACGGACCTCAATCTCGGCGCCCGGCGCCCGCGGGACAACCCGGACTGGCCGGAGGTCGGCACGTTCGGTCACCGCAACATGCGCCGGCTCAACTGGCTGGGTGTCTCCCGGTGCCGGCTGCTCGAGGTGGACGGCCTCGATCTGCACGTCGAAGATCTCGACGCCGTCGACGGGACGCCGGTCCTGGACGTCAAGCCGTGGTTCGCCGCTATGGGTCCACGTGGCGAGGTCAGCGAGCCCGAGTGGCCGTCCGTGATGCTCGCCGACTACTACGCGGCGCCGGGGGAGCGGTAAGCGATCACTTGCCGCGCCAGCCCTTGCCCGGCCGGTCTGCGTTCCATACGTCGATCTCACTGACGAGCCACAAGGGCGAGCGCCCGACGTAGCGGGCTGGCTTGGGCATGGTGCCGCGGCTAGCCCAGGCGCTGATGGTGTCCTGCTCGACGCCGAGATACGTGGCGAGCTCAGCTCGATCCATGTATTCCTGCCCGTCGATCGTGATCGGCACCAATCGAGCATGGCAGGCAAGGTGGGCCTTGCTTCGTGCGCGTGCCAGACGTAGCGTGGTTGCTGGCGCCAGGAACCGACGACGTCGGTCATGGAGTGTTGAGGACCTCCTTCAGGAGGATTGAGTGGTGGCGCCGAAGCTCGCGTAGAGGTGTCGCGCGGTGAGTTGTTGCGGTCGGTCAGTCGAGGTCGCGCGGGAGCAGTTCGTCGCTCGGGACTCAGTCGACGGGCCTGTCGTGCATGTCGCCGGCTGGGACGCCGTCCTGGCGTCACTCGGTTTCGTGCGCACATCGGAGTGGCGCCGGTTCCGGAGTTCGATGCACTGCACCGCCGAGCGCGCGAGCTGATCCGCACGGAACAACGGAGGAGATCCGTGGTCAGCACACACCATGAAGAGCGTCGCGACGTCATCGTGCGCCAACCGTTCGTCAGCGACGAGGTCGGCGAGATCGTCGCCTGGCACGACTCCGAGGGCCCGACCATCGACATCCACCTCGAACCCGAAGACTCCGGCCAGCGCGCCGACGTCTCCCTCACCCCGTCCGAGGCGCGCGACCTCGCCCGGCAGCTGCGCGAGATCGCCGACACCGCCCAGCGCGCCGGCTGGACCCCGGCGGTGCTCGCCGACGCCCGCGAACGGTACCTGCCCGGGCTGTCCGACGAGCAGATCATCGCCCGTCTCGACGCCCTCACCGAACGCCTCGGCGGGCTCGTGCTCGGCTACCGCGGCAAGATCGACTGGCGCGCCGGTCGCATCCTCGTCGCCGAGACCGGCCACCAGCTGCTCGACCGCGCCGCCGGCGCCGTCAACGTCGCCGAGCAGCACCTGGCCGGCTACCAGCAGGCCCTCGACCAGCTCAGCACCGTCAAGGCCGAACTCGACCACGTCCGCCATTTCTTCACCCACGAGAGCGAGCTACCGCGATGACCACCACCACGCCACCGCAGGAATGCGTCCTCAAATGGTGCAACGAGGCCGGCGAACACCGCACCCACCGCCAATACGTCACGTCGGTCGTGGCCGGCCGCGATCGGTGGCTGCTGGGCGTCAACCTCGTCGGTTCCGAGGCTGGCCACGACCAGGTCGAGTTGACGGCCGCGCCACGATGTGGCCCGTCCGTGGTGCTGGAGCTTCGGCCGGACGAGGCCGAAGCCATCGGGGCGTCGCTCGTCGAGGCCGCGGCGCGTCAGGTGAGTGCCTCCGTCTGACGGCTGAAGAGTCAACGCGCGGCGGGCGGGACGCGAGGCTGTAGGCCATCGGGCTCGGGGACGCCGGTGGGTCGCTGGACGCGACTCGCCGGCGTTTCGCCGTTCCGCGCCGTGGTCGAGGGTGCTGGCGAATCGAGGCCGGGCGGCAGGCCGTCACCGACCGGCGGTTCGGGGAGCTGATCGAGGATCGCGAGTGCGGTTCGGCGGACGCGTTCGCCGGTCGCACGGACCACCTGCAGTGGTTCAGCGTCGGCGACGGTGTTCGACCACGTGGAAACGTACGGCACCGAGTAGTCGCTGGTGTCCATCCCGTAGCTCGCACCGATCATCATCGCCACCGACTCGGCCTCCACCTCGGCGATTCCGCGATGCATGACGTTGATCATCCCGTCCGGCTTGGCGTGCAGCACGACGTGGGCCAGTTCGTGCGCCAAGGTCTTGACCGCCGCGGCGTCATCGACGTCGGCGCGGATCTTCACGGTCTTGTTCTGGACGTTGGTGACTCCATGGACGCCGCGGATGGCGGCGGCATTGGGCACCCGGCTCAGCGTGAAGCCGGCGGCCTCGACTTGAGCCGCGAGTCCGTCCCAGAGTCCTTCCGGGGCTTGGCCTCTCAGCAGCTGTGGGGCCGGCTGCTCGGGTATCGGGCGGCCGGAAGTCTGACTGAGGTCCCACACATAGGCGGGCTTGAGCCCCACGAGCTTGCTACGCACGACCTCGCCCGGTCGAGCTTTCTCGCCACGGTCGAGTCGACGCCATGATCTCGGATCGGTTGGATCGGTCGTGGCGAACCGCCGAGTGACCGGCGCGAGGATCGCGTACCCGGACTGCCCTCGGTCGACCGACCTGCCGAGCTTCCGCCACTGCTTGTAGCCGGCGACGAACGTTGGCATCGGTTCGGGAACGCGGCCCTCGAGGTATGCCTGGTGGTGCTGGACATAGATCAACAGCGTGTTGCCGAATGACCGCGAGCGGAAGTTCGCCGCGAACCGGATCGCTCTGATCCAGTCCTCACCCGTGACCAGGTCCTCGACTGCCGATTCGAGCTTGGCGCCGTGCTCCGCCATGCGCTCCTCACGAGCGGCCGCCCTGTCGCCACTGGTCGCCACCTGCGCTTCTCCTGTCCCGTCGGCCGATGCTCGTCGAGGGAGAAGTGGGCGAGGCGATCCGCACTGCCGCATGGAAGGCCGGTGTCGGAGCATCCGGAACAAGGGCGCTGCGACGACCTGAGTCCCTAGGACCTGAACTCGCGGGAGGACGTACTTGCGGTACTTCTGTCGGCCTTGCCCAGTTCTATCCTGGGTGCCCGCTACGGTTCGCCCGTGGGAGAAGCCGCGGCGCTCGTTGTGGCCATTACGGGCCTGTTAGGCGCCGGGCGCTGGATTCACGAATTCACTGCCCAGGGTCGACTGCGCCGCCGCATCGAGCAACTGCGCTCGGCACACGATCAGTTGTTGACCAGATCGCCAGGGCGTCGCGAACTTCAAGACGCCATGACGACGGTCGCAGGCGAGATGGCACGTTTGGCGACCATCCGCATAGCGGCGGTCAAAGCCCAGGACGAGAGCACCAATGAGAGCTCGGACGAGATCTCTGACGCGACGGTGGACGATGAGGATATGCCGTCTCGGCCGCGGGCCGACTGGAGGCGGCCGCTCGTCAATGGCTTGATCGGGGCCTTCCTTGCGGCGTTGATCGGTGTCCTCGGAGCGGCAGTTCTCACGCAGTCTGGCCAGCTGACGATCGAGACCGGCGGGAGCGCCCCCAGCGATGCGCCAACTGACACGCCGACCGAGTCCCCGAGCGAGACGCCGAGCGAGTCCCCGAGCGAGTCCCCGAGCGAGACGCCGAGCGAGTCCCCGAGCGAGACGCCGACTGAAGTCCCGACCGAGGCCCCGACGGGGGCCCCTGATTCGCCAGATACTGATCTGCGAAGTCTGTCGATCGCGGAGCTCGCCGGCGTAGCGTTCCTTTCTGCCGTGGTGTTAGCTGGCCTCGCCGCGAACATCGAGTACCTGTGGAGAAGCCGGCGGCGCCGTCGAACGACGTCGACGAGCTAGGCCGTCTTCGCCGGGGCTGCTCAGCCGTCCGAACTTTTGGCCCGCTGAGTGGAGCGCCACGCCCGAGCTCCCTGCTGCACGGCGCCGCGCTGATGACGGCGGTGAGTTACGGGCTCACGCTCTGGGATCTCGCTCTCGACACGGGCCGTCCGGACCTGTAGCTGGCGCGCTTGATTGACGACTCCCCAGATGAGCGAGCGCGCCCCGGCCGGTGAGTACGCATCACCGCCGGGCCGGTCCGCCGGCATGTGCCTGGCTGGGGACGCGACCAAGGCGCCCGCCTAGGTAGGCCTCGCGTCTCACCCGCCCGTATCACGGCCGACTCACAATCAAGGGCGCCAAGATCTTTTGGTGGTTCGCTATCGCATTGCCACCAAAACATCTTGGCGTCGCTGCGCGAGCGACCTTCGGCCGCCCCTTGATTGCGAGCCTCTACGGCCGTGATACCGGCACGCCGCCGGTCAGGGGCACAAAACGCCCCCGACCGCACGGCACAACTGACCGGAAGGAGCACGGACGTGCAGTACGAAGAGATCATCGAGGTTGACCCGAAGGACATCCTCATCGGGGAGAACATCCGCACCGACGTGGTGCTGGACGACGAGTTCGTGGCCTCCATCAAGAACCACGGTGTCATCACTCCGGTGACGACCTACCGGCTCGCCGAGGGTGAGCACGCGGGCCGCTTGGAGCTCGTGTGGGGTCAGCGCCGCACGCTCGGCGCGATCAAGGCCGGGCGGGCGACGATCCCCGCCCTCGTGGCCAAGAACCGGGCCGAGGCGGAGAAGACGGCGAAGGCCGACCGGATCATTAAGCAACTCGTCGAGAACGACAAGCGCGCAGGCGTCAACGAGGCGGACCGGGCGGCCGCGTTCGAGCAGCTGCACCTGCTCGGCCTCAGCGAGAAGACGATCGCCAAGAAGGTCAGCACCACCCAGGCCCAGGTCGAGGTCGCACTGACCGTCCGTGCCGACGCGACCGCGACGAAGGCGCTCAGTGAGCACCCGCTGACCCTGGATCAGGCGGCCGCTCTGACGGAGTTCTCCGACGACGAGGAGGCCGTGTCCCGGCTGATCGAGGCCGCAACCGAAGGCGGGTTCGACCACGTCGCGCACAAGGAGCGTCTGCACCGCGTCGAGCGCGAGGCCGTCGCGGCCCGCGCGGCCGATTTGGCCGAGCAGGGGGTGCGGGTCCTGGACAGCGAAGCCCACTACGCTCCGGAGACCGCCGAGCTGTACGAACTGCTCGACGGCGACGGGAAGGTGTTCACCGAGGACTCGCATGCCGAGTGCGAGGGCCACGGCGCGCAGATCATCCACCTGCGCGAGGAGCGGACCATGTTGCGGTGGATGTGCGCCGATTGGCGCATGCACGGGCACCAGCACCGCAACGAACGGGTCACCGGCCCCATGACCGAGGAGGAGAAGCACGAACGCCGGGAGCTCGTCGCCACCAACAAGGCGTGGGCAGCCGCCGAGGAGGTCCGCCGCGAGTGGCTGCGCACGTTCCTCACCCGCAAGACCGCGCCAAAGGACGCCGCTCAGCACATCCTGCGGACCACATTGGCCAGCAACTACTACGTCGGCAAGGCCGTCCGCGACAACAACCAGCTGCTCGCCGTGCTGCTCGGCCACGACAAACCGCTGAGCCACGGCCAGTCCCCGATCCTCGAAGCGGCCGAGAAAGCCACCCCGGCACGCGCGCAGGTCCTCGCGCTCGGCGTGGTCCTCGCCGCCGTGGAGGCAGGACTCGACCGCCACTCGTGGCGCAACCCGACCCGCGAGGCTGCGGATCACCTGCGCGCCCTCGCCGGTTGGGCTACGAGCTGGCCGACGTCGAGCGGATCATCACCGAGCACCCGTTCCAGGACTGACCGTGCCGATGGCGTTCGTAGGCGTCTGCCACCTGTGCGGTGAGCTGGTGTCGGTGGTCTCCGTCGACGACATCGGCGCATCGTGGCACGCGCCCGCCTCGTGGCTCTACCTCGCTCAGGAGGAGCACAAGAGCCGGAAGCACTGAGAACCGGTGCGCATGCGTTGTGCCCCAGCCTGTCCGAATCAGGCTGGGGCACAACCGCGTCCACCCTGGACCGGCACGCTGCCGAGCGCCACCCGTGCACAGCGACTTTGGTCTCCCGCAGTTCTACGCGCCCGGCTGTGCCCCGCCTCAGGCAAGTGCGTAGAACTGCACACGTCTTGCACTTGCCCGACGGGGGCCTGGCGGCCCCTGGCGTCGCCGGCCGCTGGCGCGGTCGCGTCGCTGCGGTGTCGCATCGCTGTCGCGTGCTGCGACAGGGCCGTCGCGGTAGAGTGAGAACTCTTCCAGGTCGGTGTCATCGACGTTGTAGGACGCTCCTTCGGGGCGACGGATCCGGCCATCCGCATGATCCATGGGTGCGCCCGCGACGTCGGAGGCTGCAACGTGAACCTTCTCCTCAACCTCGGTACCGCCGTCTACAGCTGGTCGCAGAGGTTCCCGACCAACCGTCACGTGCGACGACTGCGCGACCGGCCCACCATGCGGTCCGGCGTCCTGGCTGCGTCTCTGGCCGCTGGCCACTTCGCTGTCGCCGCCCTGTGCGTTCAGGTCCTGGAGTGGGGCGGCACCGGCTGGTTGAACCTCGTCGTGCTGCTGACGTGCTGGAACGGCCTCAAGCTCGGGGCTAACGCACTCCTGGCGATTGCCAGGAGCCTCGGCCGCACAGGTACTGATCGCGGCCGCGTACCTGTGGTCGGTGACGGTGTCGATGCGGGTGATGAGCGCGGGCGCGGGATATCGGTACCTGCTGACGTCGGTGGCGGCCGGCGATGGTGACCGGTCGCTGTCGACGCCGCTGACCCGGTACTACCAGGAGAAGGGCACTCCGCCCGGCTACTGGATCGGGACCGGGGTCGGCGGTCTGGGCGACGGGTCACTGGCGCCCGGCGACGTGGTGACCGAGCGGCAGCTACGCCGTCTGCTGGGCGAGGGCCACGACCCACTGACGGACGAACCGCTGGGACGGGCATACTTCCAGTTCAAGCCGCTCGCCGAACGCATCGCCATCCGCACGGCCGCCCTCGATCCTGCGCTCTCGCCGGAACAGCGCGACATGCGCATCCAGGAGCTCACGGCGGAGGAAGAGGCGCGCTCGAGTCCACGGACGGTGGCCGGCTACGACTACACGTTCTCGGTGCCCAAATCGGTCTCGGTGCTCTGGGCGCTCGCCGACATCGGGTCCCAGGCGCTGATCGTGCAGGCACATCACGCCGCCGTCGCCGACGTCATCGACATGCTGGAACGCGACGTCGCGATGACGCGTACCGGCCGTGGCGGTGTCGCACAGGTCGAGACCCGCGGCGTCGTGGCGACGGCGTTCGACCACTACGACTCCAGAGCCGCGGATCCGCAGCTGCACACGCACGTCGTCATCGCCAATCGTGTGCAGGGCCGCGACGGCGTGTGGCGCACGCTCGACGGCCGGCCGATGCACGCGGCCGTGGTCGCGCTGTCCGAGCACTACAACGCCGTCCTGGCCGACACGCTCACCCGCGATCTCGGCGTCCAGTGGGAACAGCGAGACCGCGGCCGGGACCGCAATCCGGCCTGGGAGATCGCCGGGGTCGGCGACGAGCTGGTGCGCGAGTTCTCTTCTCGGGCCGCGGACATCGAGGTGGAGAAGGACCGGCTCATCGACGCGTACGTCCGGTCGCACGGCCGGCGCCCCTCGCAACGAACGGTGTTGCGGCTGCGACAGCAGGCGACGCTGGCCACGCGTCCGGACAAGACGGTGCGCTCGTTGTCCGAGCTGACTGCACTGTGGCGCACCCGTGCAGGCCCGCTCGTCGATACCGACCCAGTCGCCTGGACGTCGAACCTCATCGCGGCGGGGAACGGGCGCGCCGTCCTCCGTGCCGACGACCTGCCGCAGGACGAACTGGTGCAGCTGGCGGCCATTGTGGTCGAACGAGTGGGGGACCGGCGGCCGACCTGGCGGAGGTGGAATCTCCACGCCGAGACGTCCCGGCAGCTGATGCACCTGCGCTTCGCGACGACCAGTGACCGGGAGGCCGTCATTGGGCTGGTCGTCGACGCGGCAGAGAAGGCGTCGCTACGTCTGACGCCGCCGGAGCTGGCGTCCACGCCAGAGGCTTTCCAGCGCGCTGACGGATCGAGCGTCTTCCGGCCCAAGTACGGCGCCGTGTACTCCTCGGCGGCCGTGTTCGCTGCCGAGGATCGGCTCCTGCGGCTGGCCAACACCCGTACTGCGCCGACCGTCGACCTGGAGGTCGTCGCACGCGGGGTCGGCCACCACGACGACGGCGTCGTGCTCGCCGCCGACCAAGTGCTCGCAGTCGAGAAGCTCGCTACCTCCGCACGCGTCGTCGACGTGCTCGTCGGGCCGGCCGGGACGGGCAAGACGACAACGCTCAGCGGGCTGCGCCGCGCCTGGGAGGCACAGCCGGGCACCGGCCACGTCATAGGCCTCGCGCCGTCAGCCACGGCGGCCGAGGTCCTCGCCGCCGACCTCGGGGTCGAGACCGAGACGACGGCGAAGTGGCTGCACGAGCACCGGCATGGGCGGTGGGATCTGCGTCCGGGGCAGCTCGTCGTACTCGACGAGGCGTCGCTGGCCGGGACGTTCGCGCTCGACGCTATCGCCGCGCACGTGGCGGAGGCGGGCGCGAAGCTGGTGCTGGTGGGGGACTGGGCGCAGCTCGATGCCGTCGACACCAGTGGGGCGTTCGGGCTGCTGGCGCGGTCACGCGACGACGCGCCGCGGCTCACCGACGCGCGCCGGTTCGTCCATCGGTGGGAGAAGTCGGCGTCGTTGAGCCTCCGCTTGGGTCGGCCCAGCGCCGTCGCGACCTACCAGAAGCGCGGGCGGGTGGCCGGCGGCGACCACGACGAGATGCTCGAGGCCGCGTACCGGGCCTGGCAGGCTGACCTGGACGCCGGTCGCATCACGTCGCTCATCGCCGAGGACAGCGAGACCGTCGCGGCGCTCAACGCGCGCGCCCGCAACGACCGGGTCCTCGCCGGTCTCGTCGCCGACACCGGCGTCGCCTTGGCCGACGGCAACCGCGCCGGCCAAGGCGACGTCGTCATCACCCGTCGCAATGAGCGCAGGCTCAGCATCGGCCGCAGCTGGGTGAAGAACGGCGACCGCTGGGTCGTCACCGCCTGCCACCTCGACGGCGCCGTCAGCATGCGCCGGGCCGGCAGCACCTGGCACGGCACCGTCACGCTCCCGGCCTGGTACGTCGCCGAGTACCTCGACCTCGGGTACGCGATCACCACCCATCGCGCCGAGGGCAGCACGGTCGACACCGCGCACGTCATCGTCGGTTCCAGCTCCATGACCAGAGAAGCGCTCTACGTGGCGATGACCCGCGGCCGCCACAGCAACATCGCCTACGTCGCCACCGACCGCGCCCATCTGGAAGACCACCAGAAAGCGGGCATCGAGGATCCGACAGCGGGAGACATCCTGCGCGCCGTTCTCAAGCACACTGGCAGCGAGCTCTCTGCCCACGAGACCCTCGCCGCCGAGCAAGACCACTGGAGCAGCCTCTCTCAGCTCGCCGCCGAGTACGAGACCATCGCCGAGCACGCCCAGGCCGACCACGTCGCCACCATGCTCTCCGACGCCGGGCTGGATGAAGACCGGCTGGAGACCGTCGTCAGCAGCGAAGCGTTCGGCTCGCTCGTCAGCACGCTGCGCCGGGCCTGGGCAGCAGGGTTCAACCCGGCCGCGGTGACACGACAAGCAGTGCTTTCCGGGCGGCTGGACGAGGTTGACGACCTCACGACCGTCCTGCGGTATCGAGTGCGCCGGCTCACCGACGCCAGCCGCGCCCCACGAACCGTGCCAGGACGGCAGCGGCTCATCGTCGGCCTCATCCCACGGGCGGCCGGCCTGATCGCCGACGACGTCAACGCCGCCCTCGCCGAACTGGACGGACTCATCGAGCACCGCGCGGACGAGCTCGCCGCCGCCGCGGTTGCCGACGATCAGGAGTGGGTGCGTCGATGCGGCCGACGCCCGCGCGAGCCGGCCGCGTACCGAGCCTGGACCAACTGCGTCCGCCTGATCGCCGCCTACCGCGACCTTCGTGGCGTCACCGACGATCACCCCACCGGCCCGAGGCCCACTGACGATCGCGAACTCATCGACTTCCACCGCGCCGAGCGAGCTCTGCGAGAGGCACGCGCACTGAACAGGCCCGAGGTCAGCGCGGGGGGCATCGTCAATGAACCCGTCAAGGTCGACCAGGGCCAGCGTTGACGTCAGACGTCAGGGCCGCCGGCAATGTCGGTCGCGGGCGGCTGCACGCGGGAGTACTCAAGGTCATTCGAAGTGGATGGAGGACTTCTCGATGCGGATGGTGGCCGTGGCGCCGGAGGCGAGCTGCATGGTCGGGGGCAGATTCGCGGCGACCTCGAGCGCGGTGACGCCGACGCCGATGCTGACGGTGTCGGGTTCCGGTACGGTCCAGAGAACGCCGTTGGGCTCGGTCTGCCACTGCGCGCGGGTGGCGAACAGACGCGCGGACACAGCGCTGAGTTCGTCGAAGAGCGCGACGCCGATCACCGGGACTACCGGTGCGGCGCCCGGCGTGGCCCGGGCCGCGGAGACCGCGTCGGTGCCCAGCTGCTCGACGTCGATGACGCCGACCTCCGTGGGATCGATGCGTCCTGTGTACGGGAGATAGAGGATTGCATCGCCGGTCTCGTTGTTCAGCGCGAGCTGGAACTGCTCCTCGCGGTAGCGGGAGTCGTTCACCGCTAGCAGCGGCTCCACTACGGACCTGGTGGTCTCGAACGCTTCGAGCATCACCGCGTTCGGCCTGGCCGGCGTCGTGGGCGACGCGGTGGCCTCGGGCGCGGCCACCGGGCCGCTGTCGGGGCGATCCCAGACCTGGACGACTCCCGCTCCTGCGAGCGCGATTGTCCCGGCGGCGAAGGCCGCACCCAACGTGCGCTTTCGCCAGCGCAGGCGGTGTCCTCGGTCAACCACCTCGGCGAGCATCGCGTCGTCGAAGTCGATGTCAGCCGTCGACTCCTTCAATGCGTCCGAAATCGCCCGTTCCTCTGCAGTGAGCATGAGGTCACCTCCCGCTCTCGATGTCGTACTCATCGACCTCGACGCTGCGCCGCAACGCCGCCAGCGCCCGGTGTGCCTGGCTGCGCACCGTGGACGCACTGCAGCCGAGGATCTCGGCGACCTCCGCATCTGGGAGGTCCAGGTAGTAGCGCAACACGATCACCGCCCGCTGCCGCGGCCCAAGCGTCAGCAACGCCCGCCGCAGGTCGGCCCGCGCGATCAGCGCTGCATCCAACGGTGGCCCCGCGGCCGGGTCGCTGCCGATCAGGACCTCACGCCGCGCCTTGAACCGCTGCAACCGACCTTCGAGCGACAAATGCCGGTTGACCAGGACCCGTTGTGCGTAGCAGTCGGGGTTCTCCATGTCGCGGATGCGCCGCCACTTCGCGAACACGCGCACCAGCGCGTCCTGAACGAGATCGTCTGAACCGCCCCGGGATGTCCGGAGACTTCATTAGTTGGAGGATGAGGTCATGGCGCGTCCCAGCAAGTACCCGCGTGAGCTTCGTGAGCGGGCGGTCCGGGCGGTAGCGGAGTCGATGGAGCAGGGGCAGTTCTCGAGTGAGTTCGAGGCGATCCGCACGATCGCGGGCAAGCTCGGGATCGGGTCGGCCGAGACGTTGCGTAAGTGGGTCCGTCAGGCCGAGGTCGATGGCGGTTCCCGGCCGGGCAGGACCACACAGGAGCTGGCGGAGATCCGGGAGCTCAAGCGCGAGGTGGCCGAGCTGCGCCGGGCGAACGAGATCCTCAAGAGTGCGTCGGCTTTCTTCGCGGCGGAGCTCGACCGCCCGTCCAGGTTCTGACGGCGTTCGTCGACGAACACCGTGAGGAGTTCGGGGTCGAGCCGATCTGCCGCGTGCTGTCCGAGCACGGGATCAAGATCGCCCCGTCCACCTACTACGAGGTCCGCAGCCGTGAGCCGTCGAAGCGGGCGCTGCGCGACACGCAGATCATCGAACTGATCGCCGCGGCGCGTGAGCAGCGGTTCGTCGCCCGGTTCGGTGCCCGCAAGATGTGGCTGCACCTGCGCCGAGCCGGCCATGACGTGGCTCGGTGCACGATCGAGCGGCTGATGACAGCAAACGGCTGGCAGGGCGCGCTGAGGGGCCAGCGAACGCGGACAACGATCCCTGACCCGAAGGACGCCCGAGCAGCCGATCTGGTCGATCGCGACTTCACCGCCACCTGCCCGAACCAGCTGTGGGTGGCCGACTTCACCTACGTCGCGACCTGGTCCGGCACCGTCTACGTCGCGTTCATCTTCGACGTGTTCTCCCGGATGATCGTCGGCTGGCGAGCAGCAACCAGCATGAGCACGCAACTCGTGCTCGACACCCTCGAACACGCCATCTGGTCACGCCGCCAGGCCGGCATCACCGACCTGTCCGGCCTGGTCCACCACACCGACGCCGGCTCCCAGTACACCTCGTTCGCCTTCACCACCCGGCTACTGCAGGCCGGCGTGGACGCATCGGTAGGTTCGGTGGGTGACGCCTACGACAACGCCATGGCCGAGTCCCAGATCGGCGCCTACAAGACTGAGCTGATCCGCCACGAGGGACCCTGGCGCGACGTCGAGCACGTCGAGTTCGAAACCCTCAACTGGGTCCACTGGTTCAACCAAGAGCGAACCCACGAATCCATCGACGACCTCACACCGATCGAAGTCGAAGCCGCACACTACGCTGCACGAAACCGTCTCATCCCGACCGGGTAGAGACACGATCCGAAGTGTCCGGACATCCCGGGGCGGTTCAGTCAGCGTCGTGGACGTTCCCGGTAAGCAGCAGAGCCGCACGCCGCAGTCGCGGTCCGATCACGCGCGCCCACGCGTCGAAACTCGGCGCCTCCACATCGCCCACCACACACCTCCCACCAAGTCAAACACCTGGCCCAGACTCGACGTTGCATGCGAGGCGGAACCAGCTTCTCGACACCAACCGCTGTGAGATCCTCGTCTGACCACGAACAGGGGCGGTGGTCGTGTGAGTGATCGGCCCATCCGAGACGGCGCGGACGGGCTGCGGCAGGTGCGAGACGAAGCCGTGCCGCATGAGGTCGACAGCGTGATCGACATCCTGACCGGCGACGCGGAGAACCTACGCCGCCTGGTCGAGCGTGCCACCCGGCGAACACCCGCCCAGGGCGCGGCAGCCGATCTTGACCCGATCGTGCGCGGGATGCTCGCCGACGTCCGCGGCCTGGGCGACGAACTCGGCTCGGTCCTGTCGGGGGCGATCGACGAGTTGGAGCACGTGATCCGCCCGGTCGACGGCGACGCTCCGCCCGTCTCGACGACCGTTCCGTCCCACGAGCAGCCGCCTCAGCGACTTCCCGTCATCCACATCTCGAGTACCAGTCGGACCGATGCTCGGATCCGGCGGAATCCGCCAGCCAACCACGTCATCGTCGTCGACGACCAGGCGGTCGTGTACACCACCGACGAACAGGGCCGGGTGGTCATCACAGAGGCGACATTAACCGGCTCTGCACCCGGGAAGCGGAACAAGTACGCACAGCGGACGCTGACGGGGAAGCTCGACGGCGACGATGCCGGCCACCTGATCGCCAGAATGCTCGGCGGCATCGGCGACAAGCTCAACCTCGTGCCGATGAGTCAGACGCTGAACCGGGAGGAGTTCGCGGCTCTGGAACGGCGCTGGGGCCGCGCCGTCCGCCGCGGCAAGACCGTCGACCTAAAGCTCAAGCTGGCCTTCGACGAGGATTCGCGGCGGCCGGTTTGGATTAGCGTCTACTACAAGATCGAGGGCGAGAAGAGCCGTAAGGTGACGCTCTACAACGACCCGCCGGAGGAGACATCGTGAGCATCCCCGATCAGCCGCTGGAGAAGGCGGTTGGAGAAGCCATGATCGCCGCGGACGAGGTGCCGGGTGGTTGGAACACGCTGACGCTGGACGTCACGGCCGCCGGCGACCTGATCGAGAGCAGCTTCGAGGCCACGATGCCCGACGGCAGCACGGAGGACCTCGAACCTCCGGACGACGCCAACCACGCCGCCCGGGCACTGCGTAAGGCCATGTACACGCCCGGCGAAGGTACCTGGTGGAACGCCACGTTCACCGTCGACGCCGCCAACCGCTCGGTGGTGAGAGCCGTCTACGACTACGACACCCCGCCCTTGGGCGGCATGGTCGATGACGACGATCCCAACGCCGGAGGCGACGCCGACGAGGCGCTGATGCTCAAGGACCACCGGCAGTTCCCGCGTGACGAGGCGCATCTGCCGGCCTGGCACCCGGCCCGCGCCGGAACGTCCGCCTGAGCTCAGCTTAGCGATCGATGCCCGGGTCTGGGCGGTCCGCGCCGTTCGTTGACTGGCCCATCGGCATGAACCGGGCACGCCGTGGGGGAGAGGCCTGGCTGAGGGCGGGGAATGCGGCCGAGGCCAGCCCGGTGTCGGAGAACGGCGACGTGCCGACGACCACGACCATCTCGGAGACGTCCTGCTTGTCTCGGGCCGGGTAGACGCCTGGCCCGAGGCGCAGGTGCGCCTCGGCGGCACGCCCTTCATAGAGCGGCAGGTCGAACGGGTCGTCGGGATGGGCGATCACGACCTCTGGGTTCGCCCGTTCGGCGACATCGTGAGCTACGGCGATGTCTTCGGCACGCCCGATATCGGCCGCGAGAATGTCGTGTGCCCGGCGCAGTACCTCGCGCGCGACCTCGACCGCCAGCAGGTCGGCCTCGGGTCCGTCGAGGTCGTTGGCTGTCTCCCGCTCAGCCGCCGCGACAGAGCCCGTCGCGGCCACAGTTGCGTGCAACTCCTCGACATTTCGGCGCGCGATCTCGATCAGCCAGTCGGGGTAGTCGCCGAGCATGCCGACCCCTGGCCCCTCTCCCTCGGCAGCCTTGGCCAGCGACCAGGCGATCGCCTGCAAGGCGTCCGCGCTCGTCACCTTCGTGCCGGGCGGCCCATACATCGGGCCGGACGCAGACCAGCCCCGGGTGTTGCCATCGACGGACTCGGCCGTCCACCGGAACCGGGTACGGGCGTCGCCCACAGGCAGCGTCTCCTCCCCGTCGTAGCGCACCCAGAGGTGCAGATCGCCCGTCACAGCATGGGATTCTCGTGCACCGATCAAGCCCATCGATACTCCTTCGACGCCGGCGTCCTTGCCACCACAGGTGGGTCGGCGCGGCCACCACCGGCGCTGCGTCGGCCAGGAGGCGTAGGTTGAGCCGGTGAACGTGGCCGAACTCCAAGCGCTGTTCGACGCCGAGCAGATCGACCCGGACAGCTACTCGCTGGACGGCGGAACGCCGACCGAGGCCTACGTTCTGGAGCAGATGCCGTCTGGCTGGGCGGTCTACTACGCCGAGCGAGGCCTGCGCACCGCTGAGATGGCGTTCGAGTCGGAGAGCGAGGCCTGCGACCAGCTCAGGACGCTGGTTCTGAGCGACCCGACGACTCGGCGCTTTCGCTGACTGCGGGGTTACGATCCTCGGTGCACTCCAACCGACGATTTGACCGAGGTATGGCCGCCGCGGTGATCGAGACGCAGCCGACGTCGGCGACCCGGCGGTGCGCGGCAGCCATTTCGCGGCTAGCCGGTCGCCGGGGACCTGTGCACGATCGTCACGAGCTCGATGGGAGCTCGTGGATGCCGTGCCCGCTGTCTATCGCTGTCCCCGGCCGCCGGCGTAATACACCCACCGTTTCGACGAGAGGAACACGACTGCCGTCATGGCGGCGATGCCGAGAAACAGTACCCAGGACAGTGCGCTCGCGTAGCCGAACCGGAACTGCTGGAACGCCGTGTTGAAGATGTTGAGCGAGAAGAAATACGTCCCGTAGTTCGGCCCGCCCGACGTGATCACATACGCCTGGGTGAAGATCTGCAGTGTTCCGATGATTCCGACCACGATCTGCAGGAGGAAGACGGGGGACATCATCGGTAGCGTCACCGCGCGTAGTGTGCGCCACCAGTTGGCTCCGTCGAGACGAGCGACCTCGTAGAGTTCCGTGGGGATGCCCTGCAGGCCGCCGAGGTAGATGATCACGCTCGCGCCCACGCCCCAGAGTTGCATGATGACCATGGCCGGGAGCACCCAGAACGGGTCGTTGAGCCAGGAGATGGGCGCGATGCCGAACAAGCCGATGATCCAGTTGAGTACGCCGAACTCGCGGTTGAAGACGAAGCCCCACAGCACGGCGACGGCGACTCCGGAGAGGACGGACGGCAGATAGTAGATCGTCCTGAAGACGCTGATGCCTCGCAACTTCTGGTTCATCAGCAGCGCCATGGCGAAGCCGATGACGATGCTGGCCGGGAGGTAGAGCAGTGCGAAGACGAGGGTGACGCGGGACGATTGCCAGAACAGCGGGTCGCGGAAGATCTCCCTGTAGTTCTGCAGGCCGACCCACTGTGGTGTCTGTACGCCGTTCCAGTCGGTGAAGCCCAGGTAGAGCGACACGATGATCGGCACCACAGCGAAGAGGATGAATCCTGTGAGCCAGGCCTGCGACCACAGGTACCCGGTCGCAGACTCGCGACGCTTCGCCGTCATGGAGGTCATACTCCAGGTCTCCTTTCGCTGTGGTGCCGACGTCTCACGCGTACCGCGCCGCGGCCTGGTTGACCTCTTCTTCGAGCGCTGCCAGTGCCTCGGGCACGGAGTCGCCGTTGGCGATGCCTGCTGTGCGGTTGTTCCAGGCGGTCTCGAACTCCGTCCAGAACTTGGGGTAGGCCTGGTTGAGGGCGTCGGTGTTCATCTGCTCGGCGAAGACTTCGATGTTCGCGGGCGGTAGCCCAGAACTCGTCGCCACGGACGTCCACTCCTCGGCCGAGGATTGCCGGCCTGGTATCGAACGGGTGGGCTCGGCGATGAGGGTGTTCAAAGCCTGCTCGCTGGACAGGTGCGTCATGAGAGCGAAGGCCGCCTCCTGGTTGGCGCTGGACGACATGGCCCACGCGCCACCGGCAGTTGCGACATCGCGCCGGCCGGTGGAGCCGGTGGGCATCCTGACGACGTCGAACTCGAACTTGTCGGCGACCACGCCGCGGATGTAGGGGACCGCGAAGGATCCGTTGACGGTCATGGCGACGAGGCCGGCGCCGAAGCTGTCGACGCCCTCCGGCGTCGCTCCCGGCGCGGGTGCTGCGCCGTTCTGCAGCTGTGCCTGGAAGAGTTCGAAGGTCTCGATGTTCTCCGGGGAGTTGACGACGCAGCTGGCCAGGTCGTCGCTGAACATGCGGCCGCCGTTCGACGCGAGGAACCCGATCCAGACCCAGCTGCTGAAGTAGTAGCTGGCACCCCAGCGGTCCTGCGTGCCGTTAGTGGTCCGCGCGAACTGGGCTGCGGTGTCCCAGAACTCGGTCCAGTCCCATTCGCCGGTGGGGAGCGGGATGCCCTCCTCCTCGAACATCGTCTTGTTGATGTAGATAGCGTTGTTCGAGAAGTCGTAGGGCAGGGCGAAGATCTCGCCGTCGAGCGACATCTGCTCGACTTGGGCGGGCCACAGGTCGGGCACGTCCACGGCCTCGGCGTTCTGGTCGGCGAGGTCCTGAATGGAGACCTGGAAGCCCTTCGCCGCGAGCGAAGCGACGTCGAAGGTGCGGACGTAGAACACGTCGGGGAGGGATCGCCCTACCGCCGATGTGTTGATCTTCGTGTAGTACTGGGTGGCGTCGCCGACGTTGAGCAGGTTGACCCTGATATCGGTGTTCGCCTGCGTGAACTCGTCGATGATGCCCTGGATCGCTGCTGCCTCCTCGTCGGAATGATTGGTCCAGATATCGAGGTTTCCCTTGGCCTTGGACGTGGTGGACGAGCAGCCCGGCAGCAGCGACAGCGCGCCGAGGCCGGCGATGGCGGTCGCGCCGCCGAGCAGAGTCCTTCTAGACATGATCGCGCCCACGCCATGGGGCAGCTTCGATGCGTTCATCCGCCTTACCTTTCGTCGCTGAATGGCTGGAGGAGTGCGGGTGGTCAGGATGGGGGAGCGGTCGAGTCGCGGACGACCAAGCCGCACCGGAACAAGGTCTCCTTCGACGACGGTGGCGTCTCCGCGGTCAGGCGCGCTTCCAGCAACCGGACCGCCTCGTGGCCCATCTCGGTCTTCGGCTGGCTGACGGTAGTGAGCGCGGGCACCGCGTGGCGCGCGAGGTCGATGTCGTCGAACCCCACGACGGACAGGTCACGAGGAACGTGCAGCCCTTGGCGGTACGCCGCCTCGTACACGCCCAGCGCCATCACGTCGTTGGTGGCGAAGATCGCCGTCGGCGGGCGGTCCAGGGACAGAAGCCGGGACGCGCCTTCGAGACCGCCCTCCCGCGTCAGCGGTCCTTCGACGATCAGTTCGGGATCGATGGCCGAGCTGGTCCGCGTGAGGGCATCGACGAAGGCCCTCCGCCGCCCCTTGCCCTGATCGGCCGCTCCGATGAAACCGATCCGCTCGTGACCCAGGTCGATGAGGTGGTCCATCGCCTGCATCGCGCCGTCGTAGGTGTCGGTGCTGACGCGGTCGCAGTTGGGGTGCATGACGCGCATGCCCACGAGCACGAGCGGGATGCCCTGTTCGGCCACCGACCGCAACAGCTCGTTCGCCGGCGCCGACTCAGGCAGTCCGACGACCAGCCCGTCGACCCCGTGGCCTCGGAGCGTCTCGATGCCCCTGCGTGCACGGCCGTCGTCGTGGTTCGTTCCGTAGGTGACGGCGCAGTAGTCGAGCTCGTCCGCGCGTTCCTGCACTGCCTTGGCGAGTTCGGAGCTGAACGGATTGCTCATGTCGGAGACGACGAAGCCGATGAGTCGCGACTTCTTGGTCGACAACGTGCGTGCTGCTCCGCTCGGCACGAACCCGAGCTCGGAGATGGCGCGTTCGATCTTGCGGCGGCTTGCTGCGCTCACGTAGCCCTCGTTGAGGAACCGCGACACCGTGCCGATCGACAGGCCGGCGGCGGCAGCCACATCGTAGATCGTCGCCATGAGTCCCCTTATCTGTAAGCGCTTACGTTCGATGCTAGATAGAACCGGACAGCGCTGGTCCATGTCAAGAGGCAGCCCTTGACGGTCGAGGAGAGCATGTGGGTAGATAGGTCCCGCCCGATGTGTAAGGGCTCACATACAAGTGGTTCCGGAAAGGGTGCGATGGTGCATTCGACAGGAACGAGGGTCGGTTCGACCCTCTGGTTCCAAGGCAAGGGCAAGGTCGCGCTTCGGACCGAGCCGATCCCCACGCCAGGGCCGGGAGAGGTCCGGGTCCGGGTGGCGATGTCCGTGCTCTGCGGAAGCGAGCTGGGCGGGCTGCACGCCGACGGTCCGATGCTCAACGCCGGCCACGAAGCCGTCGGCACGGTCGACGCGATCGGTGACGGCGTGGTCGCCGTCGCGGTCGGTGACAGGGTCGGCGTCAGCGCCGTTCAGGGCTGCGGCGCGTGTGACGCGTGCGCACGCCTCGAGTACACCTACTGCCCGGATCGTTCCGTCGTCATGGGCATGCACGCCGACTACATCATCAGCAAGGCTCTGGCGTGCTTCCGTCTCCCGGACGACATCACGTGGGAGCAGGGTGTGCTGCTCACGGGCGACGGACTCGGAGTGGCACACCATGTCGCGAAGCGAGTGGGAGCCACTGCCGAGGGGACGCGCGCTGCCGGCTCGTGTGTCGTCTTCGGCGTCGGGCCGGTGGGCCTGGGGAACGTCTTGATGCAGACCTACCTCGGGGCGAACGTCACCGCCGTCGACATCTCGGCGGACCGTTTGGAGCTTGCTCGACGACTCGGCGCGACAACGGTGGTGCAACTGTCGGCCGAAGACTCGCTCGCGCCCGCTGACGAACAGGCGAAGCGGATCGTCGCGGCGATCGGCGCCGCGCCGGACCTCGCGATCGAGTGCGCGGGCCGGCCGACTTCGCTCAAGGCAGCGCTTGCGACGGTTCGGCCGGGCGGCGTCGTGGTCTGCGTGGGCGAGCAGGGCTCGGTTCCGATCAGTCCGAGCGGCGAGCTGATCTCACGTGACGTCGCGCTACTGGGCTCGTGGTTCTACCACTTCGCCGAGATCGAGGACATGGTGTCGCAGCAGCGCGCCGGCATCGGTGTCGAGCGGCTGCTCACGCACACGTTCCCGCTGTCCCGCGCACAAGACGCCTACGACGTCTTCCAGTCCGCGGTGGCGGGGAAGGTCGCGCTCACCCGCGACGAACAGGAGGACATTCGATGAGCACTCGGGTAGCCGTGGTCGGGCTCGGCGGAATCGGGCAGATGCAGTCCGATGTCTTCGCCTCGGAGGCGGATTCGGAGCTGGTCGCCGCCGTCGACCGGAACGAGGCGAAGCGCGACGCCGTGGCCTCGCGCCTGGGCTGTCGTACCTACGCCTCGGTCGACGACATGCTCGCCAATGAGCAGGTCGACCTCGTCTCGGTGTGCACCGCGGGGTTCGAGCAGGGCGGCGCGCATCTCGAACCGACGATGAAGGCGCTCGCGGCGGGCGCGCACGTGCTGGTGGAGAAGCCGGTCTCCAACGACATCGCCGAGGCACGCACGATGGTCGACGAGGCGAAGCGGCAAGGTCTCGTGCTCGCGACCAACCTCAACCACCGGTTCGTCCACCCAGCACGACGGCTCAAGGAATGGATCGACGCCGGCGAGATCGGCGAGCCGCTACTGGTCGCGTTCAACCTCTGGGTGGCCAACCCGGTTGACGAGACGCCGTACTTCCAGCTTCGCGAACTGCACAGCCACTCCTTCGACATCCTGCGTCACTTCGCCGGTGAGATCGTCGAACTCCAGGCGTTCGTGACCAAGCCGACCTCCAGGTCGAGCACGTGGTCCAGTTGCTCGATCAACCTGCGGTTCGCCTCCGGCGCCGTGGGCAGCCTGCACGGCAGCTACGACATGACCACCTCTCACCCGTTCGAACGATTCGAGATCGCCGGCTCGAAAGGTCGCGCTGTGCTCGACAACGTGTACGAGCGGCTGACGCTCATGCGTCACGACTCCGAGGACACGACCGTCGTTCAGAACCCGATCCTGGGCGGAATCGACGGCTTCTACCACTCGCTCCGCTTCCGTATCCGGCAACTGCTCGACGAGATACGGACCGGCGCGCCCATTTCCGCATCCGGCGACGACGGCCTCCGGGCGCTGGAGCTCATCGAGAGCGCCATCGCGTCCATCCAGACAGGTGAGGTCGTCGCCTGCGCTCCCCAGACCTGACGGCAAGGAGGCAACACATGCGAATCCGAACATCGGTAGTGGCATCTGTCGCAGTCGCGCTCACCCTCGCGGCCAGCTCCGTCGCACCCGCAGCCACTCCTGGTCGCCCCGCTCAGAGCACCCCCGGCTACGGCATCCCCGCCACACCCCTGGTCCAAGGCATCCCCTTCGGCTACGGCGTAGCCCTCGGCCCTGACAACTCCGTCTACTACGCCGCGTTCAACGGTCGATACATCGGCAACGTGGACGCGACTGGCGAGGTGAGCGTCGCCGCGGACTACCTCGAGTGCGGCGTGCAGCGCATCGCGGTGTCGTCGCAGGGCGACATCTACTACACCGATGGCTGCTTCAACGTGAAGAAATACGACGTCGACACCAAAGAGGTGACGGTGCTGGCGACGCTCACCCAGGACACGCCGTCCGGCATCGCGATCGGCACGAACGGGAACGTGTTCTTCACGACCGAGAGCGGAACGCTGCGTGAGATCGTCAACGGCCAGGCGGTGACGCGGGTGAGCGGCCTGGCCATACCCCAGGGCCTGGCCGTCGACGCCGCCGGCAACTTCTACTTCGGCGAGTACGGGAACCCGAACTCCGCGGAGAGCCTTCCGGAGGAAGAGCGCGAGTCCGTCTCAGGTCGCGTTTCCCGGGTTTCTCAGTCGGATTGGACGCCAGTGGTGCTCGCGAGCGGCATGTGGCGCGTCCGCGGAGTGGCCGAAGCTGGCGGCAAGGTCTACGTCATCGAGGAGGGCAACTACGACGACCAAGGCAGCTCCGGGCAGCTGAGCGTCGTGCCCGCGACCGGCGGCGCGCGGACCGTGCTGCTGCGCGATCTCGACTACCCGGAAGGTGTCGCGGCGACGTCGTCGGGAGATGTCTACTTCACGTCCGAACGCGGCGGCGGCTTCCACGCAGGCTCCATGCTGTTCCGGTACTCACCCGCAGATTCCGTACGGTACGAGGCCACCAATCGCGGGGTGACCGCGCACTGTGACAAGCCCATCCGTTCCCTGCGCGTCGGCGAAGGCCGTGTGGAGATCCGGACCTCCGGCCCGGGATCGCAATGCTATGTTCAAATCCCCGCGGACCGAGTCGACTGGCAGGTCAACACCGACCTTCCGCTGCCGATGCCGGGCTCATGGACACCGCTGCCTCAAATCCTGACGACGGTGGGATCGCGAGACCACGCCGTGAACGCCTACGTGTGGATGGCGCGGGCACACGAGGCTCGTCGCTGGCCGCCGACGTTCAAGGCCGGCTTCGAAGTCATGGCACCTGGGTTCAGCGAGGTCCCCGAGGCCTTCATCGTGTCGGCCAACACGACCACGGAGAAGCTCCTCACCGTCCGCTACGTCGAGAAGTGACCGGGTGATCGGTCGTGAGTCACTCGCTGCATCCCCACGTGGCCCACGACGAGTCGTTGCCCCCCAGCGCGGGGGCAACGACCCCGGTCACCTCGCGGCATCGAGCCGTGCCCCGTCTGCGGGCCCTGCGGCTCCTGCGCAACCTCGTCAGCTATGCGGTGCTGGTCGCGGGTTCGGCCGCATTCCTGCTCCCGCTGCTCTGGATGGTCTCGACCAGCCTCAAGGAACCGGCACAGATCTACTCGTTTCCGATCGAGTGGATCCCGTCACCGATCGCGTGGGAGAACTACGTCAAGCTCTTCACCGACGCACCGTTCCTGCGCTACATCGGCAACACGATCTTCATCACAGTCGTGGGTGTCATCGGAAACCTGCTGGGCAGCTCGATCGCCGCGTACGCGTTCGCGCGGCTGCGGTTCCGCGGCAGGGACGTGATGTTCTACACGATGCTCGCGACGATGATGGTGCCGGGCTGGGCGACCTTGATCCCGTCATTCGTGATGTTCAGCTGGATCGGCTGGCTGGACTCCTACCTCCCGTTCCTCGTGCCGGCCTTCTTCGCGGTGCCCTTCAACACGTTCCTGTTGCGCCAGTTCTTCCTCTCGATCCCGGTCGAGATGGAGGAGTCGGCGCTCATCGACGGCGCGGGGCGCGTGCGGATATTCCTCGAGATCGTCGTGCCGCTGGCCAAACCGGCGCTCGTCATGTCGGCGATCTTCTCGTTCCTCGCGTACTGGAACGAGTTCCTGGGTCCGCTGGTCTACGTCCAGTCCCAGGACAAGTTCCCCTTGTCGGTCGGACTTCAGAACTTCGCGAGCGAACACACCCAGAACTACGGCCTCATGATGGCCGGTGCTCTCATCGCCCTTCTTCCCTGCGTCGTCCTGTTCCTCGCTGCACAGCGCTGGTTCATCCAGGGCGTTGTCGTCACTGGAGTGAAAGGTTAAGAATGCCCACAATCGACCTCGATGGCCCGGAGTTCTACGACAAGGTCTACGGCTGTTGGCTTGGTAAGGATGCCGGCGGCACTCTCGGCGGACCCCTCGAGACGCCGTACGGCCAAGAGGAGCCGTTCGACGTCTGGTGGTATCCGGAGCTGCAAGAGGGCGGCATGCCCAACGACGACCTGGAGATGCAGCTGGCCTGGTTGAAGGCTGCCGAGGAAGTCGGCCCGCCGCTCACGGCGCGCGACCTGTCGCGCTACTGGCTCGACCACATCGGCTACAACATGGACGAGTACGGAATGTCGAAGACGAACCTTCGGCTGGGGCTGGAGCCGCCTGTCAGCGGCGCGTACAACAACTGGTTCGTCGACTGCATGGGTTGCCCGATCCGCTCGGAGATCTGGGCGTGCATCACGCCGGGCGCGCCGCGCGTGGGCGTCCGATACGCGTACGCCGACGCGATCTGTGACCACGCCGGCGGCGAGTCGGTCAACGGTGAGCTGTTCAACACCGCCCTGGAATGCGCCGCGTTCGTGATCTCCGATCGCCGCAAGCTGGTCGACATCGGACTGTCGTACATCGACCCGGACAGCGCGACCGCTCGTGCCATCTACGCCGTGCTCAAGTCGGTAGACGCCGGCCTGGACTGGAAGGCCGCCCGCAAAGCCGTGCTCACGGCGACCCCCCACTACAACGCGCAGTACTCGCCCATCAACCTCGGATTCCAGGTGATCGGCCTCCTCTACGGCACCGACTTCGGCGATGGGATCTGCAAGACCGTCAACTGTGGATACGACACGGACTCATCCGGCGCATCCATCGGGAGCTACCTCGGCATCCTCGCCGGTCGCACAGGGCTCCCGCAGAAGTGGATCGAGCCGCTCAGCTCGATCATCGCCACGAACGAGTCATGGGGCGGTGTGCGGCACCTCTCCGACGGCTCTAACCCCGCCCCGAACAACCTCCACGACCTCACCGTGAGGATCCGCGACACCGCGAAGCGCTTCCTGAGAGCCGCAGGGCTGCTCGGTGAGGATGGGCGCCTGCACGTCGAGGAGGCCGACCTCTACGCTGACGAGGCATCGAAGCGGCTCTGGCGACGCAGCGCCAGCATCGTGCCTTTCGCCGGGGTCGACGTCGACGTCGACGTCGACTATGGGCCGTCGCCTGAGATCGTCGCCGACGGGTCCGCCGAGTTCGTGACCGTGCTCCGCAACAAGCGCGCCGACGACCTCGTCGGCCAAGTCGACCTGCTCGTGCCGTCCAGCTGGGACATCGCGAAGTCACGCGAGGTTCGCATTCCGGCAGGTGAGAGTTCCGAACTCAGGTGGAACCTCCCCGTGCCGCGGCGGGGTCTGGTGCGCAACGCCAACGACCTCCTGGTCAAGGTCACACCGCAACGTCAGCCGCGCCTGCCCGCCGTGCCCGTCGTCCTCGTCGGTCGCCACGCGTACCGCATCACCTCGGTTCCACGTTCAGCCGGAGCCGACGACCAGGCGATGCTGGACACCCGCCACGATCCCGAGAACGCCGATGGAGCGCGGACGGACGCCGGGTCCCGGCCCGGCGAATGGAGCGAGCTCTACGGCATCGGCAACGCCATCGACCTGTGCGGGACGGACGGAACGGACGGGGCGCACTATCTACAGGCGTTCTTCGAGAGCCCGTACGAAGTGGACGTGCACCTCTCGATCGAGGCCAACGTACCCGCCAAGTTCTGGTTCAACGACGTCGAGTACACCACGGCCAATCGGTACCACCCCATCCGCCCGAACTACGGAGGCCGGCAGGACTCCTCCGCCGTCCTGACCGTGCGCGAAGGATGGAACGAACTGCTCATCAAGCTCGTCCGAACGAACGAAGCCCCACCGACCGAGTGCCACGTCACCTATTGCAGTACCGACCGCTTTCAGAACGGCCAGCCCCAGATCGGACGAACACGGTTCCCCTGGGACAAGTGACACCAGGCTCGCCCGGCGGCGATCCCGCGCAGCCAGGGATCGCCGCCCGGGAGTGGAACGGCCTGACAAGGCCCGCGAATCGTCATCGGCATTCCGGCCACATCCGAAGCTCTCTGTAGCAAGGTGTGAGGCGCGGCTCGAAGCCGGATCAAGAGTCGGGCATACCCAGGTCACTCGAGCGCGCGGCCTCGCGCGCGTGGCGCGTAGCTCGCGCCGGTTGCCGTGCGATGGGCCCAGGGCGGACTCCTGCTGCTCGGTTGCTGCTGAGTCGTTAAGAAGGTCCATGATGCAGCGCGAGCTTTCTCGCTGGTCATCGGAAGTCTCGACTGCGTCCGGTGGTGGCGACGGTGAGTGGGGTGAGGCGGGCGGCGAGGAGGTTGGTGGCGCCGTCGGAGCGTTCGAGGGTGCCGTCGATGAGCAGGGCGTTGGTGTTGAGCGCGATGCGTCGTTGTTTCTCCCAGATTGTGGCGGGGCAGATGATGTTGATCATGCCGGTTTCGTCTTCGAGGTTGATGAAGACGACGCCGCTGGCGGTGGGTGGGCGTTGGCGGTGGGTGACGAGCCCGGCGACGCGGACGCGTTGGCCGGGGCGGAGGGTGGGGAGGTGGCCGGCGGGGGTGGCGCCGGCGGCGGTGAGGTGGTCGCGGATGTGTTGGATGGGGTGGCTGTCGGGGGAGATGCCGGTGGCCCAGAGGTCGGCGAAGGTCTGCTCGACGGCGGTCATGGCCGGGAGTGGCGGTGGGGTGATGTCGCTGGGGGTGGTGCGGGGTAGCTGGCCGGGGCGGATGTGGGCGATGGCGCCGATCTTCCAGAGGGCGGCGCGGCGGTCGAGGCTGAAGCAGCCGAATGCGCCGGCGGTGGCGAGGGCGTCGAGGGCGGGTTCGGGGACTTCGGCGCGGCGGACGAGGTCGGCGATGTCGGTGTAGGGGCGCCCGTTGGCGATGCGTTCGGCGAGGTCGTCGCCGAGGTTGCGCACGCTGGTGAGGCCGAGCCGGATGGCCGGCTGGTCGCCGGTGGGGGCGTGTGGGTGGCCGGGGGTGACGGGGACGTGGTCCTCGAGGGTGGCGTAGGCGGTGCTGGCGTTGATGTCGACGCCGCGGATGGTGAGGCCGTGGCGGCGGGCGTCGTCGACCAGTGATTGGGGTGAGTAGAACCCCATGGGTTGGTTGTTCAGCAAGGACACGGTGAACGCGGCGGGGTGGTGGCGTTTGAGCCAGGCGCTGGCGTAGACGAGGTAGGCGAAGCTGTAGGCGTGGGATTCGGGGAACCCGTAGCTCGCGAAGCCGAAGAGTTTGCCGTAGAGGTCTTCGGCGACCGGTTCGGGGATGCCGTGGGCGGCGAGCCCGGACATGAGTCGGTCCCGTAGCGCGGCGATGCGTTCCTCGGATCGTTTGGAGCCCATGGCTTGGCGGAGCTGGTCGGCCTCGGCCGGGGTGAAGCCGGCGCAGTCCATGGCCAGTTGCATCATCTGTTCCTGGAACAGCGGCACTCCCAGCGTTCTTGCCAGGGCTTTCTCGAAGGAGGGGTGGGGGTAGGTGATGGGTTCGCGGTCGGTGCGGCGGCGCAGGTAGGGGTGGACGGAGCCGCCTTGGATGGGTCCGGGGCGGATGAGGGCGATCTCGACGACGAGGTCGTAGAAGGTCCGCGGCCGTAGCCGGGGGAGGGTGGCCATCTGGGCGCGGGACTCGATCTGGAAGGTGCCGACGGTGTCGGCGTCGCAGATCATGTCGTAGACGGCGGGGTCGCCGGCGGGGACGGTGTGCAGGGCCAGGTCGATGCCGTGGTGGGCGCGGAGCAGGTCGAACGATTCGCGTAGTGCGGAGAGCATGCCGAGGCCGAGCAGGTCGAACTTGACCAGCCCGGCGGCAGCGCAGTCGTCCTTGTCCCACTGCAGCACCGACCGGCCGGGCATGGTGGCCCACTCGACGGGGACGACCTCGCCGACCGGGCGGTCGCACAGGACCATGCCGCCGGAATGGATGGACAGGTGCCGGGGGAGTCGCAGCAGCTGCTCGACGAGGTGGGTGACCTGGTCGGGGACGCCGGCGTCGTCGGGGACGGCGGTTTCGAAGTAGCCGACGTGTTTGGTCCAGCCGTCGACCTGGCCGGGACTGTAGCCGAGCGCGCGGGCCACGTCGCGCAGCGCCATCTTGGGCCGGTAGGTGTTGACGTTGGCGACCTGGGCGGCGCGCTGGCGGGTGTATTTGGCGTAGACGTGCTGGATGACCTCCTCGCGGCGGGCGTTCTCGATGTCGAGGTCGATGTCGGGCGGGCCGGTGCGGGCGTCGGTGAGGAACCGCTCGAAAAGCAGCCCGTGCGCGACGGGGTCGACGGCGGTGATGCCGAGGGCGTAGCAGACCGCACTGTTGGCGGCCGAGCCGCGGCCCTGGCACAAGATGCCCTCGCGTGCGCAGAACTGGGTGATCTCGTGGACGATGAGGAAGTAGCCGGGGAAGTTCAGCTGCTCGATCACCTGCAGCTCGTGCTCGATCTGCGCGTACGCGCGCTCGGTGTCCGGGCCGGGTGGGCCGTAGCGGGCGGCGGCGCCGGTGGCGACCTGGTGGCGCAGCCAGGAGGCGTCGGTGTGCCCGCCCGGGACCTCCCGGTCGGGCAGCTCCGGGCGGATGAGACTCAGGTCGAAGGCGCACGTCCGCCCGAGGTCGACGGTGGTCTCCAGCACGCCGGGGTAGCGGGCCAGCCGGGCCCGCATCTCCTCACCGGAGCGCAGGAACGCCCCACCGGCGACCGGGAGCCACCCGTTGAGCTCGGCCAGGCTCGTGGTGGCCCGGGCCGCGGCCAGCACCTGCGCCAGCCGGTGGCCGGTCGGGGTGGCGTAGTGGACGTTGTTCGTCGCCACCACCCCGACCCCGACGTCGTTCGCGAGTTCGACCAGGGCGTCGTTGCGGTCGTCGTCGAGCGGCTGGTCGTGGTCGATCAGCTCGACGAACACGTTCTCGCGGCCGAACATCTCGACCAGGCGGCGCAGCTCGGCCGCGGCGGCGGCCGGGCCGCCGGCGGCGGCCGGGCCGCCGGCGGCGAATGCGGCCGGGACGAGGCCCTTGCGGCAGCCGGTGAGGATCGCCCACCGGCCGTCGTGCGCGGCCGCGAGCTCGTCGAGGTCGTAGACGGGGCGGCCCTTGCCGCCGCGCAGCTGCGCCGCCGAGATCGCCGCCGACAGGCGCCGGTAGCCGTCAGGGTCGCGGGCCAGCACCAGCAGGTGCCTGCCCTCGGGGTCCGGGATGCCGTTCTGCCGCCGGGTCAGCTCCAGGCTCAGCTCGGCGCCGAACACGGTGGCGATGCCGGCGTCGCGGGCGGCCTCGGCGAACTTCACCACCCCGTACATGCCGTCGTGGTCGGTGATCGCCAACGTCTCGACACCCTGGAACACAGCCTCGGCCACCAGCGCCTCGGGCTCCGATGTCCCGTCCAGGAATGAGTACGCCGAGTGGCAGTGCAGCTCGGCCCACGGCACCGCCGGCGGCGTGCGCGGAGGCTCCGGTGGCGGTGGTTCGGGTCGTGGGCGGGGCGGCAGTTTCGCGCCGTCGCTGCGCCAGCCGCTGCCCCACGTCAGTGCCCGCTCGAACTCGCTCCACGCGATGTCAGGCCGAGGGTTCCAGCCCACCCCGGACCACCCCACCGCACATGACGTCACACCACAAGCGATCATCGAACATATGTTCTATCGTAGCGCCATGGTCGACCCCGAGCAGCCACCGCACGTCCAGCGATGGCGCGACGTCCTGAACCGCCACGTCCCGGACGACCCCGCCAGCTACCCCGACCGGCCCCGCCCGCGGCGCGTCCGAGTCCGCGTCGTCTGGACCGACCACGACGGCGCCGTCAGCGAGGCCTGGCTGTCCGGCACCCTGACCCGCTGGGGCGGCACTCACCGCTACGTCCAACTCGACGATACCGCCGGCCGCCTCCCCGGACGAGGCGTCTGGGTCAAACCCGACGACGTCTACCAATCCGAACCGATCAACCCGACCGACACCTAGCCTCACGGAGAGGTGAGGCGAATCCGTGCGCCTCACGCGAAACGAGCGTCGGGGAGGCGCTTGCCCCCCGAGCCTCCGACCGCTACCGGCAGCGGACGCTCACAGAAGCAAGCGTCCAGTGCCTGGGCATGGCGCGATCTGTAGCCTGGCTAGGTCAGATTCATGGGCGAGGGGGCAACGTGCTTACGAACCGATCGATTCTCGTCACTGGCGCTGGCTGGACCACCGGATACAAGCGGCGGCCATATGCTGAGCTTTCCATTGTGCTCGCAACTGCTGCAGGGCATCATGCCCGCCGTTCGGTGCGCAACAGAGACGCGACGGAATGGTTTGATCTTCTTGACGTAGCGTTCAGCAGCGGCACGGCGGTCGAGCTTGCTGCGAAGGCCTGCATTGCGACGGTCGAGCCCGCGTTGATTGCCGATGGGGCCAAAGATAAGACCGGCAGGTCGCTCTTGGCAATAACAGGAAACCGACGGCACGCACAGTCTGTTCCCGAGGATGCGGTCAGGACTATTGATGCGAGTGCCGCGATAGTGATGTTAGCTCGACTCTTCCCCGACCGTGGAATCGCGACTGAGAAACTTAACCGGGTTCTTGCAGCTAGAAACGCCGCTGCCCATATGGGCATCGTTGACGGTCGAGAGCAACTCGATCACGTCATCGCGATGGCAAAATTCCTGGACAATGTGTCGGACGTGATCGGCGGGCGCGTCGCGATCTGGGGTGATTGTCTTCCGGCTGTGGATGCGCTGATTGCTCAGAACTTCAGCGAGGTGGCTGCCGTGGTCGCTGCGAAGATTGTTCGCGCCAAGGAGATGTATGCGGGGCGTATTGAGCAGCTAGGTCCGACAGAGAAATGGAGCCAGGTTGTCGAGGTGGCTGTGCAGCAACGACGCGAAGCGCCAAGGACTGCATGTCCCGCCTGTCAGAATTCTGGTGTGATCGAACTCGGCAAAGATGGCGAGTTTGAGTATTCCGAGCAGGGTGAGCCAATCGCTCTCGTGGACGAATTCTGGCTCGTGCTGGGCTTCGAATGCCCGTTTTGCACTCTCGAATTGGTGTTGGATGAGCTTAGCCACGTAGGTATTTCAACAGACCCCGGGGATTATCTCGCGAATATTTAAGCCATGCCTGAACTCGTTCGATCGGCGTTCATTCGAGGACTGAGGCGGCCATGGGTCAGGCACAGATGTGCGCGGAGATGCCGGGCGCCGGTGCCGAGGGCGAACGTCGCATCATGCGGATGGGCGCAGACGCGAGGAGCCGCCGCACGTCGAGCACGGCTTCGTGTGGTCCCTCATGTCTTCAGCGTCGGCCCAGCTCGGCATCGGGATGTCGAGGTGCTTGCCTCCTATGCGGAACTTCCAGGACCACTGTATTTAGTACAGCCGAAGCTGCAGCCGAGGCCGGCTCGTGAGCACAGACCAGCTCGGCAGCTACGCACGTACACGCGCAGGCGTCACCTCACGTCTGAGATTGTCATGCAATTGGTTTACGACCACGACGCAGGCGTACCGAGTCCCGAACCGGTGACGCGCTACAAGCTTGGCAAGGAGACTGTCCTTAAGCTCCTGCGTGAGCACGGTGTCAAAGCTCCCTCCGGCAGGTCCTCTCCGACAGCGAGCAGGCCGAGCCCGTCGAGCTGTAACAGTTCGGGCTCGCGCTGGTCGCCGTGGGGGGAGCGGCTGGACTATCACCCAAGCAGCATTGGGAGCGCTCTCCGGCATGCAGGCGTCCCCGTTACGGCCGGGTCGATAGAGAGGAAACGATGAGGAGCGATCATCGAGCTCTCGGTGCCGGTGATCGGCACTGCCCAACGCCGTCGACGGCCCGCGCCGGTCTCGGAAGGATGCTGCGTGGGCGCCGTGCCTTACCAGTAGATCGCGATGATCTCTGCGTTCAGGAAGTACTCGGTCTCCCGGGTTAGTTTCGTGGCCAACGTGGTGGCGCTCGCGTCCATCGCCGTGCCGCCTGGATGGAGGCCCTGCCGCTGAGCCGCGGCTGCTCGCAGCTTGGCGGCGGCTACAGGGTTGAACGGCACGCTGGACCGATCCTTGATGTACTCGGTAATTGCCCTGAATGCCGGCCGGCTGTCGTGTACCGACTTGAAGAGTTCCGCGCCCTCACTCGCGAACAAATCGATCTGCTCAAGGTCTTCGTCGGTAAGCTTCACATCCATCTCAAGCGCCATCAGCTCGCCGAAGTTCCTCAGCGCCGCGACGCGTGGTTCGATCAGCCGCGATTGACGCGCCGAGCGATCCGCCATCTGCTGCAGGGCATCAGGGCCGAAGATTCCGAGTACCTCACCAAAGTCTGGCGCCACTTCACCGAGCACATCGACCAGAGTTACCGGGCGCCACGCACTTCCAATACCATCCTCATTCAGTCGACAGAGAACGCGGAACCGATCCTTCGCAAACAGAACCCGTCGTGTGTCCTTCCAATAGAGTGACTTCTCCGTTACGCCCACCAGCTGAACGTCCACTGTCGCGCGGCGCTCGTTCTCCGGTACTTTTTTGACGACCTCACGATGCACAAGAGCGGCGTTGTCGTCCTCGCCGACTAACACATAATTTGCGACCCGGCATCTGAGCGGTACGAGGCCCGCCATCAATTTCTCAATAAGAGCATTAATTTCCAGCGCTTGGTCCAGCTCGTGGCGCTCCATGAGTTGACCGATCAGTTCCTTACTGTCTTTAACCATCTCGGCGAAGGAGGACGCAATGGTGCTGACTCTGAAGGCTGGGTCAGCATACAACTCCACCTCGAGTTCTACCATTTGGCCACGACGAAGGCTAGCTACATTGATAGTCCACGGGGCCACACCCGCCCTGGACGGCTCGCTGAGCATGGCCTCGGAATCGCTGGAAGTCGGCTTCTTGTCGTTGTCGCGAATCGGAGCAATCGCAAGGTGATCCCTAGCAAGTTCGCCATCGTAAAGACGCTTGAAGATTGCTTGGATTGTAGCGCGACTGACCACCTTGGTGTCTTCTGTCGCGCTGGACTCCAGCTGTGACCCAATCTCCGACTTAGCAAAGCCCGCATTCGCGCCAATGTTGGCGCTAAGTTGTGCCCGGGACGAATTCGTCGACGTATCGGTGAACTCGCTCGGAACCTTGCCTTCTCGTGAGGACAGCAGGCTGACGACGCTGACTTCGTCTAGGTAGACGAATTCACGCATCTCGTACCAGGGTTCTGGGGCAGGCGCCTCTTCATCCTTGGCTTTACGGCCACGCCACCACTGCTTGAGCCGGTTCATCGCTTGCCCTCCTGCCGCTCACGGCGCTTGCTCTTGGCTACCTGCTCACGCTGGGCAGCGACGCGCTCGAACCCGCCGAAGTAGTCCTCTTCAAGAACGATGTCGCGATGGTCCTGCACTGCCAGGAGCGCCGCCTCACTCCAGATGGCAGTGAGCTCAGCTGGCGACCAGCCATTGGTCTTGTGCGCGATGATCTCGTGTGGCAGGCCCTTATCAACGTTGAGCCTGCGGGCCGAAATTCGCAGTATCTCTTCGCGGTCCGACTCCTCCGGCAACGGGAATGCGATCTCCCAGTCGAAGCGACCGGGGCGCCGGAGCGCACTATCGATGTCCTCGGGCCGGTTGGTGGTTGCGATGACCATGATGTTCTTCTTGCGGTCGAAGCCATCTATCAGGGTCAACAGCTGGCCCACCAGACGGCGGGAAGCCTCATGGGAATCGCCGCCACGCTGAGGCGCCACACTGTCCATCTCATCGAAGAAGATGATTGCGGGCTCGTTCTTCTTTGCGTCATCGAAGATCTTCCGCAGCAAATCCTCGCTGTCACCTAGATACTTGCTGATGATCTCGGGGCCTCGGATCAGGTAAAAGGTAGCCCCAGCCCGGTGAGCAATGATCTCCGCTAGCAAGGTCTTTCCTGTACCAGAGGGGCCAGTAAACAGGACGCCCTTGATGCCCTTCGCGTTGATCTTAGTGAGCTTATCGTGATGTTTCAATGGCACTTCGATCAACTCAACCGCGCGCTCTACGATGTCCCGATAGCCGCCGAAGTCGTCGAAACTCGGCGAGTCCTCGTCGGGTTCTTCCGGTTTGATCTTCTTGAAGTTGGATAGGTCCGTCGGTTCATCCAGCGAAAGGTCTATCTGGCGAATAGGGCGCGTGTCGAGCACTCGGATAACGCCGTCGGGGTCTCGGCCCTCAACGGTGTACCCTACTTCGATGTCCAGGTCGGCCAGCCGAGGGTAGCTCCGCGGCGACCGCTCGCCGGTCGAAATCACGATCTCCTCGTCGAGCACCAGTCGCACGACGCCGATCCATTTTTCCGAATACCAAAGATCGCTGCTCGTATGCTCAATATCGTACCAATCGGGCCCGACAAGCACGACATCGCCGACCTCAAAGCTTGTATCGTCATCGTCGTCCGTCTTGAAGGTATGCACGTAACCATTGCGCAGCATAAGATGCACGTCACCCTTGTCGTCAATATGCTCAACGCGCGCAGGTATCTTGGTGGGATTGTCTTCAGGTGTCATGTAGCTTCGTGTGCCCTCTTGATGAACTGACTTCCGCTTCAAATCTTCCTGTGACGGAAATAGCAAGCAGAACTAAACCAAATATGCACGGATTCTTGGCCTAAGGCCAAGACAGAACACGAGCAGCATTCTCGACCCACGCGAAAACGGTTGCTTGCGAACTTGAGCGAGGTGCATAGCCGCAGGAGGGTGATGTGGCCACCAAGGCAGCTGCGGTAGATCCTAGCGTCACCGCATGGCCATGCTCAGGATCTGCGCCTCTCGGCGTGTCGCGTTGAGGATGCACTCGGGACCGTAGAGATGACGGGCCGCGGACTGCCATGCATCAATGACGGAGCATCATCTTTCGCCAGACGGGTGTGAGGCACTGCTCAGCTCGAGGCGGCTCGCCGTGCCGGATGCCAAGCCGGCAAGTTCGCCTCATCGCGCGGGAACAGCTCTTGGTCGTACAGAGCAGGTCCTGGGCGGCGCTGCCGGTGTTCGTGGGGTCGTCGGCCATGCCGCCGTAGGGCGGGTTGTCGTAGTCGAAGGTGGCGTCGAGCTTGCCGCCCTCGGCGCACGGGTGTCGTGGCTACCATCGGACAGTTCGACGTCGAGGGCGCCGGTCATCATGTTGGCGGGCGAGCGAGGCCGCAGCCGCTTCGATGCTGAGGTTCAGCTCGGAGTCCGGGATGCGATGCACAAATGACCACGGTTCGAGGCACACCGATGCGATCACGCCGTTCCGGGGTGCGTTGGGTGCATCCGTCGTGCGAACTGGCTTCGAGCGGCGCGCAGTCCGACGATCAGCACCGTCGTCGGACGATCTACGACTGTCGTGTGGCGATTGTCGTGTCCAGGGTTCACGATGACGCCGCGGGTATCTGCCAGCTCAGAGCCGGTACGGAATGCGCGACCACGTCGCGATCTCAAGGTGGCGCGGCGGTTCTGATCCCGTCAGCGCAGCAAGAGGACCGTCCATGATCGTGTGCGATTCGTGTGACGACTTCCTTGCAAGGCTTGGCCAGAAGGGGTGAGAGCGGGTCGTCCGGCGTCCATGAGCTGCGATGATCCGAATCCCACGAGGTTACAGGCGTGTAGGTTCGTCGTTCACACCAAAGAGGTCGCCAGCTCTGTCCGCGGGCGACCACGGAGTGAGCGGCTCGGCCCGGCGTCTGTCGGCCGCTCGGGGCTGCTGCACGGATAGGCGACAGGTCGGGTCAGGCCGTTTTGACGACGGCTGGGCTCATGATGAGTTCGTATTCGATTGGGGTCAACCGGCCGAGGGCGGCCTGTCGGCGTCGTCGGTGGTAGGTCCTCTCGATCCAGGTCACGAGGGCGATCCGTAGCTGTTCGCGGGTGGTCCAGGTGCGGCGGTCGAGGATGTTCTTCTGCAGGAGCGAGAAGAACGACTCCATGGCGGCGTTGTCGCCGGCGGCGCCCACGCGCCTCATCGAGCCGACCAGGCCGTGTCGGTTGAGCTGGTGCACCAGCTTCCTGGACCGAAATTTGCGAGCCGCGGTCGGTGTGCAGATACAACCGCCCTCAGCACGGCGCCGAGCGACCGCGTTGTCCAGCGCGGCGACGGCCAGGCGTGACTTCATCCGTGAGTCGATGGAGTAGCCGACGATCTTGTTGGAAAAGACGTCCTTGACCGCGCAGAGGTAGAGCTTGCCCTCACCGGTCCAGTGCTCGGTGATATCCGAGAGCCACAGCTGGTTCGGCGCGGTCGCGGTGAAGTCGCGCAGCACCAGGTCGTCGCGCACCGGTGGGCCTGGCTTCTTGCCGTTGCAGCCGCGCTTCTTGCCGAAAGCGCTCCACCAGCCCAGTTGGGAGCAGTACTTCCAGGCGGTCCGTCCGGCCATGGCCTGACCGGCTTCGCGGCCTCGTCGAGCAGGAATCGGTAGCCGAGCTCGGGGTCGTCGCGGTGGGCGTCGAACAACACGTTGGCGCGGTAGGCCGCCCTCAGCTCTGCGTCGGTGACCGGGTTCGCGAGCCAGCGGTAGTAGGGCTGGCGGGCGATCTTGAGGACCCGGCACGTCACCGCAACGGGAATCGCGTCGCCAGCGAGCTCGTGGACGAGCCGGTATCATTTTCCCGGCAGGTGCGCCTGCGACAGATGCGCGGCCGCGCGGCGCAGCACCTCGTTCTCCTGCTCGAGCAGCTTGATCCGCTTGTTCGCCTCACGCAGCGCGTCCGACTCTTCGACCGGGTGCGACGAGCCCGAGTTGGCCGATGACTTTCGTTCGTCGATGGTCAGCCATCGCTTCAGACACGACGCCGAGATGCCGAAGTCCTTCGCGACCTGGGCCATCGAGGCATCCGAGCCGCGGTAGACCCGGATCACGTCCTCGCGGAACTCCTTGGGCACGATGCACATCCTTCTAGCGCCGACACATCGACGCAGATCAGATGTCACCCAATCGTGCAGCAGACCCGGATTTGGAAGGTGGCGGGTAGGGCCGTCCGACGGGATACCCGCCTCCGATCGCTCGGTGCGCCGCAACGCTGCGGGCACCCAAACGAATGAGCAACTACATCAGCGCCGTCTCGACCTGTTGGACCAGGTACAGGGAACGGAGCAGCGCCTCTGCGGGCTCGACGGACCGGTCAGGGTCGGCGAACACCGGGAAGCCGACCTTGCGCAGGGCGGCGTGTGCGGTGGCGAGGCGGGGCACGACGGCGCCGGCGGGCGCACCCGTGCAGCCGCGCTGGGCCTCCTGTTCGACCAGGGCGCGGAGCTCCGCCAGCGCCGCGGGGACCGGGCTGGCCGCGGGTTCGTCGTCGGCTGGGGCCTGGTCCGGGACACCGGAGCGGAGGAGTCGGTCGACCAGGCTCGACGTGGCCTGGCCGGATCCCGGGTCGAAGTGGAGCGAGTCGACGGGCTGGTGCGCACGGTCCGGCATCACAAGACTGAGGGGTTCGCCGACGAGCTGGCCGCGGGTCCGGCGGAGCCGCGCGACCACGAGCGCCCCGTCGGGGAGGCCGCTGCCGAGCGCCTCGAGGCGTTCGATCGCGTGGGCGTGGAGCCTGCTCCAGGGCACGCGCATGGCGGCGGTCTCCCCCTGGTGGTCAAGGAGCGTCCAGGTGAGAGTCTGGTCGGACGGGTCCCAGCGGGCGGGCAGCGCGCGCGCCGGTTGGAGGACGGCCCAGGCCCCGGTCGGGTCGAAGACGTCGGTGAGCGCGCGCGGCCGCGGGAGCGCGAGGGTCTCCCAGGAGTCCTGCACGGGCAACTGGTCCATGAGCTCGCGGCTGTCTAGTGCGGTCACGGCGGCTGAGGTGACCTCGACCCCGGACAGGCGCCCATCCGGGCTGACCTGCGCATGGGTGAGCACGACCCGGCGTCCCGCCGCGGCGGCCGGGGTCGTCAGCCCGGTCCAGGGCGCGGGCTGCTCCCAGCGGTGTCGCGGGTCGAACCCGGGCACGTTCTCAGGCCGGGTGTCGGTCCAGGTGTATATGCGTCGTCGGGACGGGCTCCAGTACACGCACGTCAGGCCGTGGTAGCCGGATCCGGTGCGCCAGGGCGACCCGCCGAGCCCCATGAGGTCGAGGGAGCGCACCGGGTCGTAGGCGGTGCGGGCCCGGCCGAGCAGGGTGGCCGGCTCGCTGCCGGTGGCGGCCGCGGCGTCGAGGGCGGCGACGAGGGCGTGGGCGGTGGTGACGTCGCCCAGGAGTGCGAGGTCGTCGGCGGCCGCGGACCTCGCCAGCATGAGGTCGACCTGATCGCCGATGCGGCGCAGCAGCCGGGCGAGGCGGTGGTACTCGACGCCCTGGGCCCAGGTGGCGGCGGTGACGACGCGGTCGCGGATCGCGGGCGAGAGGTGAGAGACGCCGACGGCCACCATGTCGCGCAGCAGGGCACCGGCGGTGGTACGTAGCCGCGCCCTGGACTCGGCAAGCGATCTCGCCGTCTCCGTGGCCGGGCGGCCGGACTTCGTGGAGCCGGAGCGCGGCGGCGGTGGTGGCGGCAACCGGAGCCCGTGGGCGCGTTGCCAGGCCAGGACCGCGGCGACCCGGTAGCGCTCGGGGTGCGGGACGTTCTGGTCCAGGACGAGTCCGTCGAGTCCGCCACCGAGGTAGCGGATCGTGAGCTCGGGCTGCGCGAACGTGACCGCGAGGTACCCGCTCTGCGACAACGTCGGAGCGTGGTCGGGGTCGAGGTCGTCGAGGTGCTGGTGCGCCCATCGGTAGCCGGGCAGCCCGGCGTACCGGGTCATGGTGGTGGCCTCCAGCGCCATCAGCTCGTCAGACAGCGACGGGGTCGTGTCCGCTTCCTGCTGGGCGGCGAGCCACAGGCCGGCGGTGATGATGTGCTGGCAGAGCACCGCGCTGGGGCAGGTGCACGTCGCGTCGGCCGGGCCGCTGGGGCCCATGCGGACCACGTTGTCGCCGACGGCCACGGCCACCGTCGGGGCGTCTCTCTGCTCGTCGTCCTCTGCGAGGGTGACGGCGACGGACTCGAGGTCCTTGCGGGCGCGGCGGAGCAGGCCGCGGTTGGCCACGGCCGTCCATGCCTCGTCGTCCCAGCGCGCGAGCGTCGCGCGGACGCGCCCTAGCACCTCCGCGCTCATCGGGCGGTCACCTCCGCGAGCCACTCGGCGAGCTGCCCAGGGCTGAGGGCACCGATGGACATACCGACGTCGGCGAGCCGCCCGGCCATCTGCTTGTCGTAGTGCGGGTGGGCGGATCCGTCGAGCGAGGCCAGCCCGATGGCGGTGACGCGGGCCTCGACGAGCCGTCGGACGGCGGCGACGAGCTCGGACGGCGGCCCGCCTTCGCAGAAGTCGCTGACGAGTACCACCACGGCGCGGGCGGGGTTGTCGAGAATCTGCCCGGCGTAGTTGACCGCCTGGGCAATGTCGGTGCCGCCGCCGAGCTGGACCGACATCAGCATCTCGACCGGGTCGGCTGCAACGTCGCTCAGGTCGACGACGCTGGTGTCGAACACGACCAGCCGGAGCCGGTACGAGGGCAACCCGGCGAGGATGCCGGCCATCACGGCGCTGTGGATGACCGACCCGACCATCGACCCGGACTGGTCGACGAGGAGGACGACCTCCCACGGGATCCGGCGGGCGTTGCGCTGGAAGAAGAGCGGGCGTTCGACCACGAGCTGTCGCCGTTCGGGGTCCCAGTGCCGCAGGTTGGCCCGGATCGTTCCCCGGGGATCGAAGTTCTTCGCCACCGGCAGCGGGCTGTGGCGGTGCTGGCTGAGCCTGCCCGTGAACGCCTGCCGGACCTCGGTCTCCAGGCGACGGCGGAGGTCCTCGACGACGGTGCGGATGATCCGCCGTACCTGGCTCAGCACGGCCGGGGCGAGCCGGCCCTTCAGGGACAGCAGGGTCTTGAGCAGCTCCTCGCTCGGCTCGATGCAGGCCAGCACCTCCGGGTCGCTGACCAGCTCGGTTAGGCCGTACCGATCCAGGGCGTGCCGTTCGATGGTCTCCACGGTCTCGCGGGGGAACAACTCGCGGACCTCGCCGAGCCACTCGACGATCGACGGGGCGGACGGGTCCAGTGAGCCGGCTGTGACCTCACGTTCCTCGGCTGCGCCGTCGGGCCGGCCACCGCGGCCCGCGTACTCGCGCCCGTACAGGTAGTCCAGGGCCCGCTCGTAGCGGGCCCCGTCGGCGTCGGCCGGGGCTGGCAGCCGCTGGTCGGCGTACCGGCCGAGCACCAGCCGCCAACGGTCGGTCGGTCTCATCGCGTCACCCATCCGGCGAGGCCGTCGCGTTCGAGCGCCTCGACCACCAGCTCGGAGACGGCGGCGTGGGCCTCGATGGTGGCGGCGTCGATGTCGCGGCGAACCGAGACGTCGGGCTTCTCGCCTCCGTGGAGCGCGGCGACCAGTTCCGCCACCCGGTCGGTCTCGCGCGGCGTGAGGTCGGCGAACGCCAGGCGCAGGTCCGGCAGGGCGGCCAGGAACGTGGCCTGCTCCCAGTCGGCGAGGCGGCCGTCGAGCTCCTCGACGAGGCCGGACTCCTGCCAGACCGTCTCCCGCGCCGTCGCGAACAGGCCACGGACGAACCCGGCCGCCTCGCCCGGGGGCATCGAGCTGGCCAGGTGGCCGGCGACGTCGCGCGCCAGGTCCGCGAGCTGGAGCCGGCCCGCAGTTGAAGCGAGCCCCGCGGCGGCGCCGCGCACCAGGGTCCGATCGTGGTGACGCCGCAGGTGGTCTACAACCGCCCAGAAGGGATCGGGGTCAAGGGCCTGCCCAGCCGGTGAGGCAAGCAGCTCGCGGAGCCGGGTGAGGGCGTGGGCGACATCGTCGGCAGGCTGCTCGTCGCCCTGTAGGTCGGCGGCGAGGTAGAGCGCACGGGAGAACCCAGCCGCAACCAGGTCCGGGAGGGTGGTGAGGCGGGTTGCTTCGAGCGGTTCGCGTCCCTCCTCGAGCAGGGCCAGCGTCGCGGTCGCGATGACGGCGGCGACGAACGAGGTCTCGGCGGCGAGTGCGTCCCTGTTCAGGGTCACGACCGGCCCGAGCTCGTCGTGCAGGCCGAGCACGGCGCCTTGGGCGAGGAGCGACGTAGCTTCGATGCTGCCGGGCACGCGGCCTTCGGCGGTGGCCTCCTCGAGCAGGTGCCCGTACCGCGTCTCGACGGCTTCGGGGAGCGTGGCGCCGAGGAGGGACAGCTCAGCGAGGACGCCTTCGGTGACCGGGGACCACAGGTAGCTCCACCGCTCCTGCAGCCGGGCCAGGCCGCGGCCGCGGACGAAGTCGGGGCCGGCGACGTGGTCGGCGAACGGCACCCCGAGCAGTCGCAGCCCGTGTAGGGCGCGGCTGGTGCGCCGGTGGGCGGGGTTGCGGTACAGGTCGAGCGCCAGGTTCCGGGGTTCGGCGGCGTCGGTGTCGAGCCGCAGCGCCCTCAGCCGGTCGAGGGTGTCGCGCACCAGGGCGGGGGTGCCGGCGCCCGGCGGGACGACGCCGACCTGGTGTCCGGTCAGCACCTGCCCGGTGACCCGGCGCACCAGCCGTCCCTCGACGTCGGCCTCGCCCTGGACCAAACAGGAGGTGACGGCGTCGAGCAGGTCGCTGCGCAGGGGCGCGGGATGGTCGCGCAGCTCGGTGAGCAGCCCGAGCTGGTGCTGGGCGGCGGCCAGGCTGGGAGTTGGGACCGGCGTGTGATGGCGACCCCGCAGCAGCTCCGCGACGTCGAGCAGCACCGTGAGTGCTGCCGCGCGGCGGGCTTGGTCGGGCGGGTTGCCGTGGCGCCGTTCCTCCCAGATCCGCTGGTGCCAGCCCGGCGATGTCATCCCGGAGGCGTACCCGTTGAGCCGCTCGAGCCGGTCGAACCCGTACCGGACCAGCGCGGCCCCCTCGTCGGCCGGGCCGAGCTCGAACGTGGGCCGGTCGGGCGGGTCGGCGAGCAGATCGGGAAGGGCGACGGCGTGGAACCCGCCGAGCACCATCAGCACCGGGCCGTCGCCCGGCCTGCGTGCGGCCAGCGCCCGGGCTGCGTGCCAGGCCATCTCGGACTCGCGCTGCCGGGTGCCTTCGCGGTCCAGGTCGGCGGTGGTCTGGTCGCCGCGGGCGAGCAGGCAGTACGCGGCCATCCGGGCCAGGTGCTCGTCGAGGTCGACGGGCGCCAGGTCCGCCTCGAACAGAAGCTCCCACAGGTCCTCGTGGTCCCGGCACCCCAGCCGGGACGCGAGGGCGGTCAAGGTTCGGCTGTGCTCGTAGACGTCCTCGCGCTGCAACGAGCCGCTGCCGGGGAGGACCGTCTCCGAGGCCGCCGCGGCCTGTTCGCCAACCTCGAGGTCGCAGAACCCGACTGGGATACCCGCCTGATGCCCGAGCTGGGCGGCGACGAGCTCCGGGGAGTAGTCGCAAAACGGGTAGTAGCCTCCGGCCCCTGCAGACCCGGCCGAGCGCCGGGTGGGCCGCGACCATGTGTACACCGCGAGCGGGTATCGGGCGTCGGGATGGCACAGCAGCGGGACCAGGTCGGTGAAGCTGCGTGGGCCCTCGATCAGGACCCGCGACGGCTGGTGCCGCGCGAACGCGGCCTCGACCGCCGCGGCACACGCCGGGCTGTGGTGCCGTACCGGCACGATGACGAGCTCGTCGGTGACGAGCCGGGCCGCGACGGCGCGGACCTCGGTGCTGGAGAAGAGTGGCTGAGGCATGGTCGCCGGGTGGTCAGCGCTCGAGCTCGGGGCGGGTCTGCAGGACGGCCTTCCACACCTTGTCCCGGCGGGCCCGAGGCTTGACCACGACGTCGAAGTAGTGCCGCAGCTTGGCGCCGTCGTCGGAGTTGTCCTTCAGCACGGTCCCGATCAGCTGGCGGGCGATGTGCTGGCCGCCGACGGCACCGTCGCCGAAGTAGTGGGCGTCGAGCGCCGCGGCGTAGCCGACCGAGACCGCCTCGGCCGAGCTCATCACAGCCGTCGGCCGCTCCACCTGGATGCCGTCTTCCGTGACGCCCTCGCGCAGGTCGTGGAACGCCGTGACCAGCAGGTCGACGACGTCGGGGCCGAGTCGGGTGTCGACATCGGCGTGCGCGAGCATCCCGTCGGTCTGCTCGCTGATCAGCCGACGTTCGAGGTCCCGGTCCCGGATGGGGCGGACGGTCTCGAAGTTGAAGCGCCGCTTGAGCGCGCTGGACATCTCGTGTACGCCCCGGTCGCGCAGGTTTGCCGTGGCCAGCACGTTGAAGCCGGGGGCGGCGAACACCACCGAGTCGGGATCGTCCAGCTCGGGGACGTGGAGGAGCTTGTCCGACATCACCCCGATCAGGACGTCCTGGATCTCGGGCTGAACCCGTGTCACCTCCTCGAACCGGCACACCGCGCCGCGGGCGAGGGCCTGATGGAGCGGGCCGCGGACCAGGGCCCTCGGTGTGGGGCCCTCGGCGAGCAGGAGCGCGTAGTTCCACGAGTAGGTGATCTGGTCGTCGGTAGTCCCCGAGCTGCCCTGGATGGTGCACGTCGAGTCCCCAGAGATCGCCGCGGCGAACAGCTCGGAGAGCATCGACTTCGCGGTCCCGGGCTCGCCCACCAGGAGCAGACCGCGGTTGCTCATCAGCGTCACGACGCAGCGGTCGACCAAGGGATCGTCGCCGTAGAACTTCCGCGACACCCCCAGCGCGGGGTCGCCGACGACGAACGCGCGGACCGCCCGGGGCGTCAGCCGCCACCCGGCGGGACGCGGCCCCTGGTCGGCGGCCGCCAGGGCGGCGAGCTCGTCGGCGTAGGTGATCTCGGCCGGCGCCCGGAGCACGGGCCCACCTGGCAACGGAGCGGCTGTCATGTCAGAACTGCGCCTTCTTCTCCCAGTCCGGGTCGAACCCGGTGCCCTCGGCCGCCATCAGCCGCATGTCGTGCCAGCACTCCGACAGCAGCACAGCCGGCACCTCCCCCACGGTGATCGGCACCGACCGCCCCTCGGCTGGCTGGCGCACGAAGTGGAGCCCCGTCAGCGCGACCAGCCGATTCTCCTCCGGCAGCGGGTTCCCCGTGAAGTCGACGATCGCTGTGATCCCGAGCGTGGGGAACCGCTTGGTGTAGGTCGTGAACCAGCCACCGTCCTCCGCCGGTCCGCGCGTCCAACCGAGCTTCAGCGCCTTGCCCCGCAGGGCGAATGTCATCAGCAGGTGGCCCCTGAAGTCGGTGATCTCCTTCTGGGTGCGCATCCGGTCGGTCACCGCGTGCACGCCCCGCCCGAGCTGCTCGAACAGCGGTGTGACCTCGTAGTCGGCCAGGTGCTCCGCCCAGGCCTGCGCCTGGTCCGGGGTCAGCAGCGTGTCGTGGGCGATCGCGACCTGCCCGCTCGCGGGCAGAGTGACTTCGTTGTCGTCGACGTCGGTGAGGCTGCCGTCGTCGAGTGGCCGGAACACCAGCATCTTCTGGTGCCCGTCGGGCTCGCCGTAGGGCCAGGCGACCCACACCAGCCGGCGGAGCGCGGGACCGACCACGGGGTGCGTCAGCAGGTAGCGGTTCCAGTCCTCCGCCGGCCAGGACCGCTGGGTGCACATCGCCTCGTACAACCGCGCCGTCTGGAGCGAGGCGATCGACTTGAGCTGTTTCTTGGCCGCGGTGAGCGCCTTCTTCGAGTCCTTGGCCTGGTCCGCATCGTCCGAGGCTCGCGGTGTGGGCAGCGCCTTGATGGTCTTGCCGTCAGGGTCGCGCAGCTCGACGGTCAGGTCCGGCAGCAGCCGTGCGGTGAACGTCCGGTCGCCGTACGGCAGGTCCAAGACGCCGTGCTCGTCGAAGCCGGCGGTCGGCATCGTGCGGTCGGCGAGCTCGTCAACGGTCCAGCCCTTGCGGTCGGCCAACGCCTGAGCCTGGCGAACGGCCTCGTCCTGGAAGCTCTTGGTCCGGAACCGGGACCCGATCGCGAGGACCACCTGGGTCGCCACGGGATCCTCGACCCACGCGAGCATGCCGATCAGCGCCTTACCCTGGCTGGCGCGCTGGCCATACCACTCGCGCAGGTATCGTTCGGCCGGCGCGACGACCTGGGCCCCGCCGCACGCAGCAACCACGGCCAGCAGCCCCTTGCTCGCCGTCGCCGACCCGGCGGGCTGACGCGCATAGCCGGGCAGCAACGCCGCGATGAGCTCGTCGACACTCATCCCGTAATAGGGACTGTCCGGCGAGCTGGTGAAACTGTGGTGCCAGCTCGACGCGTGCGCCGCCGCCTGCCGCTCCGCCTCGGCTGCGGTGATGGGTCTCAGGTCTTCGGCGATCCAGCCCGCCAGCATGTGAAGGGCCAGCTTCTCCCGGTCGTCCCGGTCGAACAGCTCGGCGAAGTGGCGCAGCACCGCGTTCGGCTCGGGGGACCTCGCCTTGACCGCTATCGCGCACAGCCACTGGACGACGGCACGCGGCACCGGCTGGCCCGACGACGCCCAGGTGACGGCCGGAACCGCGCCCCAGTCCAGCCACGACAACGAGGCCGGCATCCCCTTCGCGACGAACTTCTCCGCCGTGACCGTGGCTGCCGCCGGGTCGAGATACGTCTCGACGTCCTCACCCACTGCCACCAACCCCTCCAACAGGGCGCCGCGAACGACGTCCTGCCTCTCACCCTTCCAAGCCGCCTGCAGCTCAGGCAACACCACGGGGTCGGCGATCTCGGTCAGCCACCGAGCCGCCGCCAGCCGGGTCTCGCTCCTTCCGTCCCCGAGCGCGGTCGCGGCCCGTACCGCCCGGTTCGGGTCCCGCGCGAGGGCCGCCTGTGCAGGAGCGCGGTCGGCCTTCTTCGGTCCGACCGCCAGGGCGTACAGATGATCGATCACCCGGGCCGGCGGCGCCGGCAGTGTCGCAAGCGCCACGAACACGGCGTGCTCGTCCACGTTCCAACGCGGTCCCGAGACCGGGTTCTCGGAGAGCAGCCAGTCCAGGTTGGCGGCCACGAACGTCCAGACCTGCTCGTCGGGCCAGGCACGTCCCAGCCTCGTGCCGTGCGCCGAGCAGTATGACCTCCAGATCGCCGCCCGGCCGTAGACGCCGACCTGGTCCAGCATCCGTTGGAGAGTCAAGAGATCCGGACCGCCAGTGCGCGCGTGCACGCCCTCGAGCGCGTCGAGCGCCCGCGAGTCGAGAGCATCGTTGGCGACCAGAAGGTGCAGCCCGGCCAGCAGCTTGACCGCGGTGACCGCGTCGAGCCGGTCGCGAGCGATCTCGAATACCGGCTGGACCACATGCCCACCCAGGACCTCCACCACTGCGTCGTCCTGGACCGACGGTGGCGCGCTGGCCGCCAGGAACCGGGCCAGCGCCTTGGTGTCGGCCGAGGACGGCGGGCTGAGTTCCTTAGCCCCACGGAACCGCGGGTGGGTCTGCAGGCTTTGCCGGTGTACACGGATCTGGTCGTTGTGCCGACCCACGGCGGCTGTGATCGCCTCGGTGACCTGCGTGGCCAGCGCGTCGGCCTCGGCCCGCGGAAGGCCCCATGACTGCAGCTCCTCCGGTTCCGGTAGCTCCAGCTGGCCCTCGGCGGGCGCGGACTCGGCCGCCTCCCATCGGGCGCCGACGGCACGCACGGTCGCGGCACGGTCGGCTCGAGCGGTCTCCAGCGCCCAGCCAAGCTGCTCAGGCATCGCGGCGAGCAGGTCGATTGCGTGGCCACGCTGGTCCGGCTTCGCCTCGACTGCCAGCCTCCGCAATGGCGCCACCGCAGCGTCGGGGACCCGCGCCAGAACCCCGCGTGCCGCCTCTCTCACCTGAGTGCTGGACGCGGTCGCCGCCTCCGCCAACGGCTCGGTGAACGCCTCGAGCTGCGCGGCGGATAACGCAGCGCCGATTACCTGGGCTACGCGGACCCGCGAATCCACCGAGCCCGTCGTCAGAATTGCCGAGGCCAACGTCCGGTGTTCGACCAGCGCCTCGGCATACCCCGGCAGTCGGGCCAGCATCTTCGCCGGATTCGGCGCGTAGCGGGCGTACTGAGGGAGCTCGAGCGTCGCCCGGATCAGATCGGCAGGATCTGCTCCGTCCACGGCCGCCGCGCGCGCCAGGTCGGCGAACGTGATCGGTAATGGGGCGTTGGGCGCCGCTGCATCGTCGGCCTGGGTGAGCATCAGCTCGAACCAGTTGCCGCCGCCGACCTGCCCCATGGACAGTCCCCACGATGCCCCTCCACGCACGGCGTCCAGGATCCGGCCGTAGCGGCGCAGGACTGCGGCGTCCACGTCAACGACGTTGGCGTAGAGCTCCCCGAAGGGTCGCCGGCGCCGATCCAGATATGTGGCGCGGCCTCCGTTTCCCGCTCCCGTCAACGCCGTGATGGGGCTGCCCGTGAGCACGTAGCTGACGCGTGCCTTTCCGTCCTGATCACGCCCAAAGACGGCCTCCAGCGCCTCGGCGAACGTGCGGGACCCCGACGCGCGACGTCCCTTCCGGAAGAGGGTCATCCCGTGTCTCCATCCCAGCCGCTCGAGTGACCGGTGCCACCGCAGCCGGCGCGGCGAGCGTATCCGCCACCCCTGACACGCGTCCACGACAGGCATCCCCGCGGTGCTGCGCGTGTGGGGCGTCTGGGCGATCACCGCCGGGCTCGTCCAACTCGTCGTTGCCACCGGGCCGGTACCGGCCCGGTGGCCAGTGGGCCATGATCCTCAGCGGCGGAATATCGGTCCTGGCCGGCGCGAGCTTCGCCCTCATGGCCGACGGTCCGAACGCGAAGCTGACCTCGATTGCGGGATACGCGACGCTCGGCGGCGTCTTCTTCCTCATCTCCGCGCTTCGCCTGGGCCGCGTCGCGAAGAAGGACCACTGAGATGACCGCGACCACCTTCGAGGTTGTGGTCATCGGCGCGGGCCCGGTCGGCGAGGACGTCGCCGACCGGGCCCGCCCGATCGTCATAGTGCTGTAGCAGCGCCAAGCGGGGCGGAGCCGGCTCGGCACCGATGACCTCTGACCCTCGGGTCCCCGAGCAGGGTGACCCAAGGCGGTTGACCCGCGCACCGATGAACTCGGCCACGACCACAGCCCGGCCTCAGTAGCCACCACACTGGTTCCGCGACGGCCGACGTCCCGTTTCTCGTCTGCGCGTGGGTCTCCACGGCCCAAAACCTTCCCCGCACGCTCTGCCAGCTTCCCGACTGGTCATCGGGTGGCTGATCCCTTCTGGATAGACCAAGGCCCTGGAGCGATCCGGGGCCTTGGAATCTCTCTCGAGCGACCAGACGGCTCCGTTCTACGCGCGCAGCTTCTCGAGCGGCTCGACGGCAGCGACACGGCGGCGGTCACGCTCATGACCGGCCTGGGCACGGACGAGCTCGACGACCTAGGCGGCGTCGTCGAGTAGTTCACAGTGACTCGCGTCCTAACCCAACGCGCGTCGTATCGCGTGACCGCCGACACAGCGCTCGAATGTGTCGCGGCGGGATTCGGCGGCGTACGCACCGAGCAGACCTGGCTATACCCGAGAGACGCCCAGTCCCTACAGCGACGACTCGGAATGTGAGGCCCGGGACCGACAGTCGCCCCACCCGAAGTCACCGCACTCCCCGAGAGCCCGGCCGTCGGGCCGGGCTCCGGGGGTGTCGAGTGTGTCGCGACTCGAAACCCGTGTCACCGGATGATGGGTACGCCTACAGGCGCTCGCCACCGGTGGCGTCGATGATCTGAACCGTGATCCACCGGGCGTCGTGGGAGGCGAGAAGAGCGACGACGTCGGCGACGTCGGCAGCGGCCGCCGACGCGGCGGAGGGCGCGCAACGCGACGCCGCCGGCCATGGCCTCGGAGTGGCCGCGCAACCAGCCGGCGTTCATGTCGGTGTCGGTGGTCGGGACGAACGGCGTTGACAGTGATGCCGCGTGGGCCGAGGTGCTGGGCGAAGCGGATGTAGGAGCTGCGGGGCCGCTTCTTCGGCTCGGGTGTCACGGCTCCCTCGCGGGACAGGACGCGGTGGATCGTGACGCGTGACAGGCGCACGCCGTGGTGGTGTTCCGGATGCCAGGCGATGGTCTCGGCGCCTGAGTCGAGGCCGGCGTCGGACAGCTTCTTGCGCAGGGTCAGGACCTGCTCGACGACGGCGGCCGGGGTGGCGGCAGGTGAGGTGTTGGGGCGTCGGGAACGCGGGGGGAACGCGGCCTCGCCTCCGCTCGGTAGCGGGCGACGAGGTCGTAGACCCACGAGCGGGCCACGGCGTACTCGGCAGCGACTTGGGCGACGAGACGGCCTTCGATGGCGACGGCGGTGATGACCAGGCGGGCCGTTGACATGCGCCCCGCACCATCAGCCGCCGCCGGCGTCTTGCCGTACACGCGACCGCCGTTGTCCAACTGCGCGGCGCTCGGATGTATCGACCGTCCTGGCCCTGCAGCGTGCTCGCGCGCCCGATTGCGGTCGCCAGGATGGTGCCACTGCTGGAGTCGCCGGCATTGCTCTCGATTGAGACGGCGCCACCTTGTGATCCATCGCTTACCCATCGCAAACAACCCGTACCGACACTCAGAGACCCGATACAGTCGGAAAGCGAGAACCGACCGGTTCCCAGCTAAGAGCAGGGGATCCGCAAGCTTACGAGATGACCGTAAATCCGCTCTGACCAGCGGTTTTATCCAGGGGGTCGCAGGTTCAAATCCTGTCAGCCCGACCATGTGATCAGCCCTCGTTGACACAGGTCAGCGGGGGTTTTCTCTTGTGGCACCACCTCCCTTCAAGATCGTCAGCTTAGGTCGGCGGGGACCAGATGGGGACCACCACGCCGAGAACGACTCCCCGGCGGCCTTCAAGGCCGACAGGTCCGGGTGTAGGTAGCGCGAGGTCACGTCGGGGGACTGGTGGCCGGCGACCTTCTGCAAGACGTCGAGCGGGATCCCGGCGTCGGCCATCCACGTCAGCGCGGTGTGCCGCAGGCCGTGACGGACGAGCGTCGGATGACCGAGGCGCGTCACCAGCTCGTCCCAGCGAGTCGCATCGCGCAGGGTCGCCGTCGTGATCACCCCGCCGCGTGGACCGTAGAGCAGTCGATCATCGGACTTCCGGTCCGCCATCAGCCGCTCTAGTGTCGGCACCAGCGGTTCGATGATCGGCACCTTCCGCCGCCGCCGGCCTTTGGTGCGCTTGCGAACGAGGCCGCCTCGACCGGGGTAGAGCTGCCACTCGACCCTGATGATCCCGTTCGACCAGTCGACGTAGCGCGCTTCCAAGCCGGATGCTTCGCTGATCCGCATCGCCGTGGTGGCGAGCATGGTCACCATGTCGCCCCAACACTGATGCCGCCCGGCCTTGGCCACTTCGGCTACCAGCTCTTCGAGTGCGGCGACGTCGGGCAGCGCGTAGTCGCGTGGGTTCGGTGCTTCCTCTTCATCGTTGCCGGTTCGACGGCCGACGGCGGTTCGGCGGGCGCGGTCGTCGGCCGGGTTGCGGTCGATCAGCCCGGCCGTGATCATGTTCACCGGCAGATGCCCGAGGGCCGGGATCACCCGCAGCCGGAGGCCGGACGAGTACCCGTCGAACGTCGAAGTCTTGTCGATCTGCCGTGCCCACCGATCACCGATGGCCTCGACGTACTGAGCCAACGTCTGACCAGGGTCCAGCCCGGTCGACGCCGCCCGCGTCATCCGGTCGACCCAGGTGATCTGGCTCCTGGCGAACGCGACAGCCGAACCCGTGGAAGCCATCGTCGACGGTGAGCCGGTGACGGTCCCGGCACGGGAGATCGTGGTCATGACCCGTTGAGCCCACCCGGTACGGGGGAGGAAGGTGTTCTGCGTCTGGGGCATCGGAGCACGCCGGGCGCCCTTGGCCGAGGCTGCGGTCAGGACCCGCTGTCCAGCCCGACCTGAGCGGGCCGGGTCGCGATCTCCACGCGGGGGTACTCGTCCGGATTGTCGGGGGCGAGGTGGGCGTAGACATGGGTATCCGTCGCCGTCCAGCCGACGATCCCGGGCAGGTTCGGGCCTGGCCACGGGCGGGTGCCGTAGATCGCGTCGCCGTGGGCGGCGAGCCAATCGCCGAGGCCGCGCAGCGGGTTCAGCTGCTCGTCGGGGATGGTGCCGTCGGCGCGCGGGCCGACGTTGAGCAGGAGGTTGCCGCCGCGGGTGACGACGTCGACGAGGCGGTGTGCGAGCTGTGCTCCGGTGAGGTGGTGCTCCGCGGTCTCGTTGGCGTTGTATCCGAAGGAGAGGCCGATGCCGCGGATGTGTTCCCACGGCCGTCCGGTGCTCTCGCGATCGGTGAGTGCGGAGTACTCGCTGGTGAGGAAGTCAGCCCAGCCTGCTTCCCACCGGTCGTTGACGACGCCGTCGGGGACGGTGTCGTAGTAGCGGCGGAACACGTCCGGCAGGTCGGGTTTGCCGGCGTCGGGCCAGTTGATGTCGTTCCAGAGAACGTCGGGCCGGTACCGCTCGATGAGGTCCTCGAGCTGGCGTCGTGCGTAGGCAGCGTAGCCGGCGTCGACGGGCCGGTGGCTGTCGAGGTGCGCCGCTCGGCTGATGGGTGGCAGGTCGCTCTGGTGCCAGTCCAGCCCGCCGGAGTAGTAGGTGCCGAACCGCATCCCGGCGTCGCGCACCGCACCGGCCAGGTCGCCGACGAGGTCGCGGCGCGGGCCGCGGGCGACGCTGTTGTACCCGCCGCTGCCCGGCGCGTCCCAGAGGCAGATGCCGTCGTGGTGCTTGGTGACGAGGACGACGTAGCGGGCGCCGATGCCGGCGAACAGCGAAGCCCAGCCGGCCGGGTCGAACCGCTCCGCCCGCCAGGCGTCGAGGAACGCCTCGTAGGGCGCGTCGCCGTAGGTGCGGGCGCGATGCAGCGCCGCCGGGCTGCCGGGGATCCGGGTGGTGTTGGCATACCACTCGGCGTAGGGGGAGTGGACCATGAACTCGTCGTGGTCGACGGCGCCCAGTTCCCCGATCGGCGTCGCCCACGCCGGCACCGAGTAGGCGCCCCAGTGCACGAAGATGCCGAACTTGGCGTCCGGGAACCAGCCGGGGATCTCGCGGTCGAACGTCATCGAGACCTCACCCCTTCAGCGCGCCGGCGTTGCCGGCGCTGTCGAGGAACTGCCGCTGGAACACCAGGAACAGACCGACCGGGATGACGACGGCGATGAACAGCGCCGCCATCTGGACGTTGAGCGGGAAGCTGTCGGCCACCTTCGGCAACGCGACGGAGATCGGCTGCTTGCCGGGGTCGGGCAGGACGAGGAGCGGCCACAGGTAGTCCTTCCACGCAGCGACGATCGTCAGCAGCGACACGACACCCAGGATCGGCCGCGACATGGGCAGCACGATGCTGAACAACACCCTGACCGGGCCGGCGCCGTCGATGCGGGCCGCCTCGTACAGCTCAGCCGGGATCTGGTCGAAGAACCGCTTGACGATGAGGACGAGGAACGCGCTGGCCGCGTGCGGCAGCCACACCGCCCAATACGTGTCCAGCAGCCGCCAGCCGGGGCCGGGCAGCTCCAGCACCGTCAGGTACAGCGGCACCAACGACACGATGTTCGGGATGAACAGCGTCGCGAGGACCGCGGCCGACAGCAGCCCGCCCCACTTCGGCCGCAGCACGCTGAGCACGTACGCGCCGGTGACGCAGGTGACGAGCGTCGCCACCCAGGAACCGAGCACCACCCACGCGGTGTTGAGCAGGTAGTCGCCGACTCTGACGTCGGTCCAGGCGCGGGCCAGGTTGCCGACCTGGAACTCGCCGTTGAACAGCATGCCGAACGGGTCGGCGAGGATCTCCTGGGTGCTGGAGACCGCGGCCTTGAACAACCACAGCAACGGTCCCAGGCAGGCCACCAGCAGCCCGATCAGGATCAGCGCCTGGGTGAGACCCAGCCAGAGCCGCACCCGCGGGTTCTTGCGGTCCGCGGACGAGATCGCGCCGCGCTCGTAGCTCCGCGGCGACATCAGTTCAGCCTCCGGGTGGCGGCGAAGTACACGGCGGAGACCACGCCCAGGAACAGCGCGAGCAGGACGGACAGCGCGGTGGCCGCGCCGTAGTCGCCCTCGATGAACGCGTACTCGTAGATCATCAGCAGGATGGTCGTCGACGCGTTGTTCGGTCCGCCGCCGGTGAACACGAACGGCTCGGTGAACACCTGCATCGTGTTGATGACCTGCAACAGCAGCATCACCAGCACGACGCCGCGAATCTGCGGCAGCGTGATGTGCCAGGTGCGGCGGACGATGCCGGCGCCGTCGATCTCGGCCGCCTCGTAGAGCTCCCGCCGCACCGCCGTCAGCGCGGCGAGGTAGATGATCGTCGTGCTGCCGAAGTACGCCCAGGTCGCCTCCACGACGATCGCCGGCAGCACGGTGCCGGCCGAGTTCAGCCAGGCGAACGGGCCGGCGCCGAACCAGCCGAGGACGGTGTTGAACAGGCCGGTCGGCTCCGGGCTGTAGAAGAACTTCCACAGCAGCACGGCCACCACCGGCGGGATGATCACCGGCAGGTACGCCAGCACGCTGTACAGGCGCCGGGCGCCGCGCAGCTCGGCCATGAACGTCGCCAGCAGCAGCGGCACCGGGAACCCGATCAGCAGCGACAGCACGGCGAAGAGGATCGTGTTGCCGATCGCCTTGGGCAGCAGCGGATCGCTGAGCACGTAGCTGAAGTTGCTCCAGCCGACGAACTCGGCGGGGTCGACGAGGTTGGTGCGCTGCACCGACATCGCGACGCCGTCGAGGATCGGCCACCACGAGAAGTACCCGAAGATGAACAGCAGCGGGAGCGCGAAGGCGATCTTCGTGAGCCCGCCGCGGGCCACCCACGACCGCAGTGTGCCGCGCCGCGAGGGCTGGGGCCGCGGCGGTGCCGCGGCCTCCAGCGCGGCGGGCGCCGTCACCGTCACCGGCCCAGCAGCCGATCGACCGCGGTCGCCGCCTCGCCCAGCACGGTGCCGACGTCGGCGCTCTCCTCGGTGAGCACCTGCTGGACGACGACGTCCAGCTGGCTGTAGACCTCCTGCGCCTTCACCGCCGGCTCGGGCTGCAGGGTCTGCTCGCCGAACGCCTGGATGTAGGTGTCGAAGTTGGCGATCGGCACGTTCAGGTACGGCGCGATCCACTCGAAGTACTGGTCGTACGCATCCTGGCTCACCGCCGGGCGCTCCGGGACGGTGACCGCCTGACCGGCCGCGGCGCCGGCCTCGGCCTGGGTGACCGCGACCGTCTCGTCGGTGAACTGGCCGAGGTAGAAGAAGTCGATCCACTTCACCGCCGCGACCCGTTCCTCGGGCGTCGCGTCGGGGCTCACGACCTGGATGACGCCACCGGTGAGGGCGGTCGGGTCGGCGTGGCCGCCGACAGGCATCGGGCCCATGCCGAAGCTCTCGGCGGGCATCTCGTTGCGGATCACGGCCGGTCGGTAGAGCCCGGAGAAGCCGATGAACATGCCGACCCGGCCGGCCGCGAAGTCCTCCACCAGTCCGGCGGCGTTGTAGAGGAAGTTGCTGCCCATGGACTGGTCCTCCCAGCGCATGGCATGCAGCAGCTCCAGGTAGTCGGTCGCCGGCTGGTCGTCGAAGGTCGCCTCGGTGCCGTCCTCGTTCTCGATCGTGCCGCCGAAGCTGTAGACACCGGCGGCCAGCATCCAGCCGCCCTGGCCCTCCGTCGTCATGGTGGCGAACCCGGTGGCGCCGGTCGCCTCGGTGATCTGCCGGGCCGCCACGCGAACGTCGTCCCAGGTCCGCGGCGGGTCGTCCGGGTCGAGGCCGGCCTGGACGAACAGGTCGCGGTTGTAGATGAGGCCCAGCGCCTGGGCCGCGGTCGGGACGGCGTAGACACCGCCGTCGTCGGAGCTGACCAGTTCGACGAGGTTCGGGTCGAGGTCGGCTGTCAGCCCGGCGAGGTCCATGGCCTGGGACAGCTCGGCGATCTGGCCACGCTCGGCGAGCGAGTTCGCCTCGGTGAACGGCACCGCGAGCACGTCCGGCAGATCGCCGGCGGCGACCTTGGCCTGGAACGTCTGCACGTCCCAGAGCTCCTCGCTGGCCTCGACGGTGATGTTCGGGTTGGCCGCCGTGAACGCCTCGACCTGGCCCTCGAAGAACTCCCGTTCCTCGGGCTCACTGGCCGGCGGCAGGTCGCCGACGGTGATGGTGACGTCGGCGTCCAGATCGACGCTTTCGTCGGCGGCCGGCCGGGTGGGATCGTCCTGGCCGTCGCCGCCGCAGGCCGCGACGCCGAGCGTCAGCGCGAGCAGGACGGCGAGTGTGGACGAGCGCTTCGTTGCGGTTCGCATGGCTCACTCCTTGTCAGGTCCCCAGCGGGGGAGCAGTGTGGCTGATCAGTGGTGCGGCGCAGGCCATGACGTGCTCGGCCATCCCGCGCAGGCGGTCGTGCGCCCGGTCGCGGATCGCCGCGGTCTCCGCGCGCGCGGCCACGGGATCGTCGAGGATCCGCTGCAGCGCGGTGACCACCGGGACCGGCCCGTCGCCGATCTCGGTGCTGCGGTGCGGGACGCCGAGATCGGCGTACATCCGGCCCTTGAGCGTGTCGGTGGGCTGCCTGACGTAGACGGCGGGCGTCCCTTGGCTCATGGCCATGAGCGGTGAATGGCACTCGAGGCTGACGACGGCCTCGGCGTCACGGTAGACCGTCATCGCCTCCGGGGCGGACCAGAACCGGTCCAGCACCCGTACGTACGGGCGCACGTCGGCCGGCAGGGCGTCGCCGAAGTGCTCCTCGGCCAGCTCGACGGCGTAGGACATCTCCGGCGCGACGAGCACCGGGTGGCCGGTCCGCCGGACATAGGCGACGACCGCCGCGGCGAGGACACCGAGGTCGTGGCCGGCCCAGAGGTCGTTGTAGGCGGTGCGGCGGGCGTCGAGCAGCGTGGGTGCCTCGCCGCGGATCCGGTGGTACGGCGTCCACCGCAGCCGCGGTACGGCGCACAGATACGCGCCGTCGGCCAGCCCGTGGCGGGCCTTGGTCCTGGCCGCCGCCTCCTCGTCCAGCAGATCGAACGCGACGGTGGCGTCCGGGCCGAACGCGACCGCCGGGCCGGTCAGGCCGAGCGAGCGCAGGAACACTTCGGTGATCGAGTCGCGGCAGTAGACGAACGCGGCGCCGTCGAGCACGGCCAGCTGGTGGTCGTCGATGCCGCCGCGGCCGAGTGAGCGCACCATGGTCTCGATCTCGTCGAGGGTCCCGGTGAACATGGGGTTGAGCGGGTCGACGGAGACGCCGAAGAGGCCGTACGGCTTGCCCGTCGCCGCCCAGACCCGCAGGTCGTCGGCGCGGACCAGGCTCGGCCCGGACCCGTGCACCAGCACGTCCGCCGCGTCGAGGGCGGCCGCCAGTTCGGGGGTGGTCGCCGAGCCGTCCGGCCGGAGGTCGCCGTCGACGATGTCCAGGTCTGGGAACGCGGCGGCGAGCATGGCCCGTTCGCGCGCTCCGATGGCCACCGGCCAGAGCGCCAGCCGCGCCTCCGGCGCGTACCGGGCCAGCGCCCGCAGCGCGCCGGGGGTGTGCGCGACGTCGCCGATGTTCGGCGTCTGCCAGGACGATCGCAGCAGGATCGTGGGTCCGTTCGTGGCCGGGTCGGTCACCGGGGCTCCTTCTCGGTCGCTGATGCCACGTTGCATCAAACGCCCAGCGGTGCTCCGCTGTCAACAGGGGAATGGCGATCAGGTGGTCTCGCGTCGCAGCAGTTCTGGTGGCGGCGAGGCCAGGACCTGCGACGGGATGGTCTCGCCCTCGATCGCCCGAGCGAGCAGCGTCGTGCCGACGTGGCCGAGTTCGTACATCGGCATCCGGACCGCGCTGATCCTGGGCGCGACATCGGCCAGGACGTCGATGTCGTGGATGGCGACGACGGCGAGGTCGTCCGGCACCCGCAGGCCGGCGGTGATGGCGCCGCCGACCACGCCGACGGAGGTGGTGGCGTTGTTGACGACGAGCGCCGTCGGCCGGTCGCGCAGCGCCACGATCCGCTCGACGGCGTCGCGCCCGGCGCTGGCGGCGAAGTCGGACTCGATGACGTCGTCGTCGCGTGGCTCGATGCCCGCCGCGCGCAGGGCCTGGCGGTAGCCGTCGAGACGGCGCAGGTTGATGTGGCGGAAGCCCTTGCGCGGCCGGAACGTGGCATGCGGACCCAGCCAGCCGCCGAGGAAGCCGATGCGGGTGTGCCCGCGTTCCAGCAGATGCTCGGTGGCGACGCGCGCGGCGGCGGCGTCGTCGATGGCCAGCCAGGGCGTCGTGCGGTCGTCCACTTCGTCGAGCACGAGGACCGGCGCCTCGCGGCGCAGCATCGACCGGACCCCGGCGGAGTCGAGATCGGCGCTGGGCCGCAGGATCGTGCCGTCGACCTGCCCGTGGCCGAGGATGCGCTCCAGCATGCGCGAGCCGTCGACCAGCCGCATGGCCTCGGCCAGCATGATCACGTAGCCGCGCTCCTCGGCGGCGTCGTGGATGCCGTCGAGCATGGGCGTAAAGACCGGGTTGCTCAACTTCGGCGCGACGACGGCGAGGACGCCGGAACGCGCGGTGCGCAGCGAGCGCGCGGCGAAGTTCGTCGTGTAGCCGAGCTCCTCGACCTTCGCGAGGACGACCGCACGGGTGGCCTCGCTCACGCGGACGTGCCGGCTGCCGTGCAGGACGGCCGACACCACGGTCGGCGAGACTCCGGCGGCCGCCGCGATCTCCTTGACGGTCACCATTGCGCGAATCCTATGTGTCGCGACGCCTTCTTGACACGAACTGGTCCTGGTGCCAGCCTGATGCAGCGTTGCATCAGAACTCGACGAGGAGGATTGATGGACCCGAACGACACGTCCGCCACACCGGGCGGCAGCCTCACCCGGCGCACGCTCATGGGCCTCGGCGCGTCCGCCGTGACGGGACTGGTGCTCGGCTCGCACACCGGGACGGCGGCGGCCGCGGGCCCGGCTGCCGCGGTGGGCGGCCCGCTCGCCCCCGTCGCGCCGTACGACCCGGCGACCCTGGTGCGCGGTCAGTTCGCTGCGGAGGAGCAGCGGCTGGCCAGATTCCTGGTGACGCTGCCCGACCTCGCCAACAAGATGGACCTCGAGAACGAGGAGACCTACGGCTGGTTCAACGGCGGCTACTGGCGCACGCCGCTCGTCCCGTACAACGCGAACATCCAGCAGAGCGTCTACACGCTGACCTGGTTCTACACCCAGCAGCGCGAGTGGAATCCCTACTATCTGGACCCCGCGCTGCGCGACCGCATCTACGCGGGCATTCGGTTCTACCTCTCCCTGCAGGGCCCGGATGGCTGGTTCCCGGCGTGGAGCTACGTCGACCGCAACCGTGACGTCACCGCGTACGCGCTGGTGTTCCTGGGCGAGACCGCGCTGCTGCTGGAGAGCGTGGGCTGGGCCGACGACCTCCGCTCCGAGGTGCTGGCGGCGCTGGAACGCGCCGCCGACTACATGCTCGACCCGGCGAACGAGGACGTCTGGACCATCGGCCCGGAGTTCTCCAACCAGGTGATCCCGGCGCTGATGGGCGTCTGGATGCTGCGCGATCTGCTGCCGCGGCGCATCATGCGTGCCTACGAGGATCGCTTGACCTACTACGTCGAGAACGCCCAGAGCGACGGCGCGGGCCACCTCTACGAGGCCGCCGCATTCGACGCCCACTACTCGCTCTACGTCACACCGCGGATGCTCGCGCGGCTCTACGAGCTCAACGGCGACGAGCGGCTCAAGCAGATGCAGCTGAAGCATTTCGACTGGTGCCGCTTCAACTACCTGTGGGAGCCCGACGGCGCCGGCTTCACCGTCAACGGCATCTCCACGCGGCTGTCCATGCGCTCGCTGCCCGCCGTCCGCACCACCGACGAGAGCAGCTATCCCGACCTGCTGAACGTGTGGGCGCCCGACAGCCCCATCGCGGTCGCGCTGAACTGGCACCGCGAACACGTCGAAGGGCTCCGTTCGACGTGGGCGGCCGCGACCGAGCCGCTCGTGCCGATGGGCAACCCCGTCGACCCGATGAACATCTGGTACTCCGAGCAGCGGGTGCAGAACTTCGCCACCTACGACGAGCGCATGCGGGCGATCCGCTCCTTCCCGTACTTCGGCCGCCCGTTCGTCGAGGCCCGCAGCGACACCCGCTACGACCAGCACTACCTGTTCGTCAACCGGCAGGGCTACTACTTCGGCAGCCACCACGGGAACATCCCGCGGGGCAGCACCGTGCCGAAGGGGCCGTCGTTCTTCTACCACCACACGACCGGCGCCTTCGTCGCGACGCAGATGGCCTCCGACAGCGTGTGGTCCACCCGGCTGTCGCGCGACTTCGTCGACTCCGAGTCGCGGATGTTCAAGATCCGCGGGGACGTCCGCCAGGCAGTGCCGTTCGACTACACGTACTACGCCTACAAGCCCAGCGGCGGTTCGGTCGCGAAGACGTTCCACTGCCTGCCGAACAAACTCGCCATCGACATCGAGACCAACGAGTCCTCGTTCGTGGAACGGGTTCCGCTGGTCATCGCCCCCGGCGACGACGTGACGTGGCTGGTGGCCGGCGGCGGCGCGGCGCCGGTGGAGAACGGCGTCGCCGCCCAGGCCGTCGGGATCAGGGTCGCACGAGCCGGCGGAACGTTCGAGCTGCGTCTCGAGGCACCGTTGCGGATCACGCTCACCGCGTCGGCCACCAAGCTGTTCAGTGGAGCGCAGCAGCGCACGATCCACGATCTCGACATCGCCTCCACGGCATCGGCACTGAGCTACAGCCTGCAAATCAGGCGGCGATAGCAGCGGAGCGGCAGATGGGCGGGGCATACGAGGACCCTCAGTCCTCGTGCGCCCTGGTCAGGCCGAACGAGCCGCTCGCCTTCGGCCGGCATGCCGACGACGTCGGTCATGAACAGCTCGACCATCGCGCTGTGCCAGGAGGCCGAGGTCGCCCGGCTGCTCGCCCTCGTGCCCGGCGTGCCGACACCGTGCAGGACGAGCAGCACCGGGTGACCCTCCTCGACCCGGAGGGCAACGAATCAGCTAGACGGTCGACGGACCTGGTTCGCGTGCGGCGACGGCACCGGCTGGAACGAGCGGATCGATGAACGGCCGCGGCCCGCCGTGCAGCAGCCGGGTGAGGAACAGCCCGATGCCGGCCGCGCCGGTGGCGTAGTCGTTGGAGATCTTGTCCAGTGACCGGCTCGGCCAGGCCGTCCCCTGCGGCTTCGCGACGGCGAACCACGAGATCGTCTCCGCCACATCCAGCGCCCAGCCGGCATAGTGCGGCTCGCCCGTGGCCAGCGACAGGTCGAGCATCAGCTCGCCGACGCCGGACAGCCCGTCGAAGAGGCCCGGGCTGACGGTGAACTTCACGTAGGCATCGGTGCAGATCCGCGCCGCCAGCGCCGCGTAGTGCTCGTCGCGGGTGGCCGCGAAGAAGCGGACGACGACACTGCCCACACCCGCGCTTCCGTGCAGCCAGTAGGGGCGCAGCATGTCGTCGCCCTCGAACCGGTGCCACAGCCAGCCCAGGTCCGTCTCCACCCGCGCGTCGAGATCGAACGCCAGGCCGCGCGCCGCGGCGACCAGGTAGTCGTCCAGGCCGGTGGCCTGGTAGAGGCGCAGGAGGTAGAGGGCGACGCCGCTCGCGCCGTAGCCGAGCCCGTAGTGGACCCGATCGTCAACGCCGCACCGCCAAGCGGTTCCGTCACCGCGCGGGACGCCCGTCTCGATCAGGTGGTTCCCGGCCCGGACGGCCCAGTCCAGGTACGTCTGCTCGCCCGTGACGGCGTACAACTGGAGGTCGGTGAGTCCCCAGCCGGCGGCACCGACGGCGATGCCGGGATCGGTGAAGAGCAACGGCGAGCGTCGCTGCTCACGCAGAACGCGTGCCGCCTCGTCGACCAGACCGAGTTCGGCGAACGTGGACGCGACGCCGGCGAGCCCGAAGAACAGGCCGGGCGGGTAGGAGTCCGAGCTGATCTCCTGCGCCAGCATCCAGTCGACGACCGGCCCCGGGACGGTCGCCGTGGCCCGGCTCAGGAGCAGGGCCGGCCCGCAGGCGCCGTAGGCGACGTTCAGCGGATTGGTGGAGTAGACGGCGGCGTCGGCCGGCCAGAGGCGATCCGCCCGGTGCGGTTGAGCGGTCGCCAGCACGTAGTCGATGGTCTCGTCGCGCAGTGCGGCGAACGCGTTCACCGGATCGCCGGTCATGTCGCGACCTCGTCGCGCCACTCGCGCAGCAGCGTCCGGGCCGCCTGGGCCTCACCATCGGAGAGCAGCAGGATGAGCCGCCGGACCTGTTCGGGCACGCCGAGTTCGACGAACCGGTCGAGGAACCGTCGCATGGCTTCGGGGTCGAGCGCGAAGAGCGGGTTCACCGGCACGACCGCGTGGTAGAGCACCATGGCGGCGGCGTAGAGGTCGTCGTGCGGACCGAGTCCGCCGCGCTGCTCGCGGCCCGGCGCGGCGAACCCCGGTGTGCGCCAGGCTGCCGCGAACCCGCGCATCTCCGGTCCGTCGTCGGCCGTGATCGCGCTCTCGAAGTCGATCAGACCCAGCCGCCGGCCGGCGTCGTCGATCAGGACGTTCGCAGGCGACAGGTCGCCGATGAGCACGCCCCGCTCGTGCACCGTGAGCACCATCGCGACGAGTCGTTCCGCCACGTGCCGGAACTGCGGCAGCCAACGGGCCAAGCGCTGCGGCCGGCGGATGTAGGGCGCCAGGATGATCTCGTTCCGTGCCCAGTAGCCGCGTAGGTCCTGGCCGGGCAGCCGCTGCTCGGCGAGGAACGTGTGCCCGCTGTCCTCGAACAGTTCGACGGCCGCGGGGACGAATGGCAGGCCGGCGAGCCGCCGCAGGACGGCGTGTTCCCGGCGCAGCAGGTCGACGGCGTCCCAGGTGGTGTCGCCGATGCTCCACTGATGTGTGCAGGGGCGGGCCTCCTTGAGGATCACCGGCGTCCCCGTGGTCGTGTCGGTGCCGGCGTAGACGCCGCCCGCGTTCGAGAAGCTGACGGCCGACTGGATGGAGTACCGGCCGTTCAGGGTGAGCGAGGAGTCGACGTCGATCTCGCCGCTGCCGCCGAACGGGTCCTCGATCCAGCCGGGCAGCCGGAAGTAGGGCCGCCGGTCGTCCGGTTCGTACTCGCCGCTCGGCGACACCAGGCACGGCGTGTGGGTGCCGTCGAGGTTGACCCGCCTGGGCGAGGCGAACCCGCCATAGCGGTAATGGACGATCGAGCTGCCCTTGTACGGCCGATCGGACAGGATGCGCGGTCCGGCCAGCTTCGCCGTCCGGGTGGCCTGGTGCAGCCGCTCGATCAGGTCCCGGAACGTGTCGTCGTCCGGCGGGTAGATCGTCATGAACTTGCCCGATCCGCCGCGGGACTGCCGCTTGGAGTTCAGGATCTGCACGATCACGGGATCACCCGCGACCTTGAAGTCGACCTGCCGCTCGGCGCAGATCGGCACGGCGACGTCGAGGACGGCCGAGGCGGTCTGCGGCACGGCGGACAGGTGGATCTTGAAACCCTGTTGCCGCTGCGTCGTGTCCGGGGCCTTCTCAGGCGCGGCGTACAGCCAGACGTCGTGGCGGCTGATCAGCCACGTGTCCGGGAGCAGTTGCGCGAGGTGGTCGCGGTACTCCTGCGTCGGCGGGCGCGTGGCCAGCGGCTCGAAGAAGTACGGGTGCCAGAAGAACTGCGGCGCGCGCATCGCGAGAGCGGTGTTCTGTTGTGGATGCCGGGCGCGCTACGGCTACTGCGGTGCGACCTCGGGCTCGGCACGCATGACGGCGCAGTGGTTGCTGAACGTGCTGTTGCCGCAGTGATCGGAGACACCGCTGTTGGCGAACCCCCTGCCGCCCTCGGCGTCGGCGGAGACGTTCATGCGCTGTAGTCCCAGCAACTGCTCGAGCCTGTCCAGGCGAGCGCTGAGGTCGTTGTCTGCCATGATCAAACCCCCCGTTGACATGATCGACAATTCGATCGTAGGCCTGGGACAGGGGGTTGACAATACGGTTGCGGCCGTGGGTCACAACGAATCCAGCCCAGGCGCGATGTCTGGCGTCGGGGGATGGTCTGGAACCCTGCGGCGAAGGCGGCCTGACCCGCCGAAGTCGCCCCGGCGAGCGGAGGTCTCGAAGCATCGCTGAGCCGCTTCACCGTGGCTCAGGCAGGACTTGGGATTCGACGCCCGAGATCGTGTGCGATCGCCGTGACGATCTTGCTCGTGAGACTGGGGCAGGCTGGGTACGACGGCGCCGGGCGGCTGGGTTCGGCGTCCGTCGGCCGCTCCGCTCTCCGCCGAGCCTGCCGAGAGTGATGCCTGGCCACGTGGGCGGGAACACGCATAGTTGTTGCAGATGGTTCAGTTAAAGCAGATAGGGTGGCGAGATGACAGAGATGCTCGCTCGCGACGTCGAGGCGGTCCACCGTGCTCTGGACGCCGGCGGCGACGACGTGCAGGTGTCGCTTTCGCGTGAGACCGCTGAGTTGCTGGCGCGCGTCGTTGACGCGCGTGCTCGTGGTCAGCAGGTTCTCGTGACCCGTGGGCATGCTGAGGTCACGCCGAGCGAGGCAGCCGAACTGCTGGGGATGTCGCGGCCACAGGTCCGCAAGCTGATGGACCAGGGCGTCCTCGACTTCCGCAAGGTTGGTGCCCACCACCGCATCCGGGTCTCCTCGATCCGGGCGTTCCTCGATGCCGAGCGTCCCCGGCGTCAGGCAGCCCTGGAGGATCTGGCCGATCTTCAGGATGAGCTGGGCCTCACGGAGTGACCGAAGGGGATCTCGACCTGCCCGGCACGGTCCGGGTCGTCCTGGTCGACGCCAACGTCCTCGCGCGTCCTGCGTGACTACCTGCTCTACGCCGCTGATGAGGAGATCATCGCCATCGCGTGGAGCCGGGAGATCCTGAGCGAGGTCACCGAACATCTGGTGGCGAATGTCGCTGGCTTCACCATCGAGTCCGGTGTGCGCCTTGTGGCTGCGATGAACCGTGCGTTCCCCTATGCCGAGGTCGAGCCGACACCCGGGGATCACGAGCGACTGTCCGAGCTGGCGCTGCCTGACGAGGACGACCGTCATGTGATCGCCGCTGCCGTCGCTGCAGAGGCCACGGTCCTGTGCACGGCGAACACGAATGACTTCCCGGACGACGTGGCGGGGCCGCTCGGATTCGAGGTGATGACGCCCGAAGCGCTGTTGAGCGTTCTGATCGCCGAGTACCCGGTCCAGCTGCTTGCCGTACACGCGACCGCCGTTGCCCGGCTGCGCGGCGCCACGGACGCATCGACCATCGCGGCGCTGGAGCGTGCCGGTGCCCCCATAGCGGCCGCCAGGATGACACCTCTGCTGGAGTCGGCCGGCGTGGCCCTCGACTGAGACGGTGCCCCACCTGCTCCATCTCCTACCCATCGCAACAACCCGGATCGCCCCCCGACAACGCGGAGCCGCGGCATCCTCGACGCCGGGGGAGCGGCGTGCCATGCTCGGCCGGTGTGCACCCATGGGCGGACGACGCCGTTCGTCGCGAGGGACTGGCGAGAGATCGAGCAGTTCCTCGACGAATCCGTGGGCAGCACGCCGGGGTTCGGCCATCTCACGGACATCGTGCGCAGCGTCATCGCATCGGGACGGTCCGAGGCGTTGGCCGGCTGCACCTCGATGCACGACATCCTCGTCGTGCCGCGCCCGGTTCCGGAACCACCGTACGGCGTCGTGGTGGTGCGGGCGCCCAGCTCGCTCCGCCGTGCTCCGCGCGCCGGGAACGTGGTCATCGAGGAGCAGTCGGTGACCGGTCACGACGACATCGTCGAGCGCCCGGCCGCGGAGGCCGTCCCGCTGTTCTGGCGTTTCATGATCGAGAAGTTCGGCATCGCTCCCGCTTGACCTTGACACGGTGACAAGCCGTCCACTGGGTCGAGGAGGTGGTCGTGATGACCGTGGCGCGGCAGAGCGCTGGACTGGTGGAGGCGCTGGCGCACCCGCGTGCGTCGGTGCGGTTGCGGGCGGCGCTCGCGGCGGGCAGCCGGCCCGACGCGGACCAGGTCGGGACGCTCGTGGAGCGGTGCGGCGTCGAGGCGGACTTCTATGTGCGCGACATGCTGACGTGGGCGCTGACCCGGCACCCGGCGAGCGTCACCGTGCCGCGGCTGGTCGAGGAGCTGGGCTCGGACGTCGCGCAGGGGCGGAGCCAGGCGCTGCACACGCTGTCCAAGATCGGCGACGGCAGGGCGTGGCGGGCGATCACCCGGTCGCTGCTGTCCGACACCGACGAGGAGGTGGCGCGCAGCGCCTGGCGGGCCGCCGTCGTGCTGGTGCCGGACGGGGAGCGGGGCGCGCTGGCCGCGCGGCTGGCCACGCAGCTCGGACGGGGCGGGCGGGACCTGCAGCTGAGCCTGAGCCGGGCCCTGATCGCGCTCGGCGACGCCGCGCCGCCGGTGCTGGCCGCGGCGAGCAGGAACACGGCGCCCGAAGTGCGTGCGCACGCCATCGCCACCGAGCGGCTGTGGCACGATCCGGACACGGGCTTCGAGGCGGCCATCGACGAGGCGAAGCGGGTCGTCGCGCTCGGTCCGGAGAGGGAGGAGGCCCTGAGGCGTGCTGATCGGTGAGGTGGCCCGCAGGTCCGGCGTCAGCGCGCGCATGCTCCGGCACTACGACGCGCTGGGGCTGGTGCGGCCGACGGGGCGGAGCGTGGGTGGGTACCGGGAGTACTCCGGCGACGACATCCGGCGCATCCTGCACGTCGAGAGCCTCCGTTCGCTGGGCCTGACGCTGCGCGAGGTCGGCCGCGCCCTGGACGACCCGGAGTTCGACCCGTCCGGCATCGTCGAGGAGCTGATCCGGCAGACGGAGGAGCGCATCGGCCGCGAGCGGGAGCTGCTCACCCGGCTGCGCCACCTCGACGCCGCCGAGCCGGCCGACTGGGAGGCGGCGCTGGGGGTCGTCGCGCTGCTGCAGGGGCTGGGCTCCGAGAGCGCGCGCGTCCGGCAGCGCGCCGCCCTGGCCGCGGCCGGTGGCACGACGACCGCCGGCGGCGCGGCCGCGCCCGTCGAACTGCTGGTCGAGGCGGCGCTCGCCGAGACCGACCCCAACGTCGCCGGCGCGCTGCGGTGGGCGCTGCGCCGATCCGGCGGCGACGGCCTCGCGGAACTGGCCGCCGGGCTCACCGCCGCCGACGCCGAGGTACGCGGGCGCGCCGTCGCGCTGATCGCGCAGATCCCGGACGACGAGGCGACGGCCCTGCTCGGCGACGCGCTCGCCGACCCCGACGTCGCCGTGCGCAGGTCCGTGGCGCTGGCGCTCGGCGCGCGGGGCGTCGCCGACGCGGTCCCGACGCTGGTCGCCATGGTGGTCGACGGCGTGAACGACGTCGACGCCGCGGACGCGCTGGGCACGCTGGCGCGCGACCGCGACCTGGCCGACCGCGTCGCCGCCGACCTCGTCGCCCAGCTCGACGACGCCACGACGCCGGTGCGGCAGCGCATCGTGCAGGCGCTGGCGGACCTCCCCGGCGACGCGGCCACCAGCGCGCTCGCCGACCTCGCCCGCAGCGACGAGCGATCGATCGCCCTGACCGCGGCCTACGTCCTCCAGCAGCGCACGTCGCGCACCGAGTAGGCGGCGGGTTCAGCGACGCTCGTGTGGCGGCGCCACCGGCGGCGGCCCGACCGGCCCGAGGTCGAGCGGGCCGAGGTCGTCGAGGGCGCGGTCGAGCGGGCCGAGCTCAGGCGGCGCGGGATCGTGGCCGCGGACCGCGCCGCCGAGGCGGGCCCACAGGCTGCGATGACGGGGCGGCTGGGCGCGGCGCTGCTCACGAGCGGTGACGGCGCTGGCGCTGATCTGGGCGACGAGATCGGCCCCGCCGTAGGCGCGCGCCACGACGAGCGCCGCGTGGAACGCCGTCGGGCCACCCGAGCAGGTGATGACGCGGCCGTTGACGACCAGGCGGTCGTGCGAGGCGTGGGCGCCGTAGTGCTCGAGCAGCGGGCCGGCCAGCCAGTGCGTCGCCACGGTGGCGTCGTCGAGCAGGCCGGCCGCCGCCAGCAGCGTCGACCCGGTCGAGCTCGCGAGCAGCCAGCGCGGCGACACCCGGCGCAGCCAGGCGGCGATCTCGGGCTGCCGGTCGGTGCCGACGCCACCCGGGACGGCGACGACGGCGGGTGCGTTGACCTCGTCGAGGGTGGCGTCGATGGTCTGGACGCCGCCCGGTCCGGCCACCTGGCCGCGGGCGGTGCCGACGGTGACGGTGCGGAAATCGGGCAACTGGGACAGCGCGAAGCGGAAGATCTCGGCCTCGTCGGCGGAGACTCCCTGGTACGCGACGATCGCGGTGGTCGAACTGGCATCCATCGGCAGACTCCTCGCCGGTTCCCAGTCTAGTCGGGCCGCGCCGGGAATAGCCGGCGGGGCCGAACGGCTGCAATAGAGGAGAAAATGCGGCAACGCGCACGCGAACCGGGGCCCATCGGGCCCTGAGGCGTTAGACTCGGCGAGAAGCCGCCCCGGCAGGTGGGGAGCCCGCGGAACGGGATCTCCCACTACGACGGGGACGCGAGTGTCCGGCGCAGGTCGGACGCGCTCGTGTCGGCAGGGCATTCGAGCCTGCCGAGCCAAGGGGGGCCGGGTCACACCATGGGACGGTGACCCGGCGTCATCCAGCACAGGCGTCCCCGAACCGGGACGAGAGCGGTGTGACGTCCCGGTGGCCGCGGCTCCACATCGTGGCCACTCCAGAGGAGGAGCACTTGGCGAGAGACGCCAGGCGCCGTCCCGGCGCCAGCCGGACGGCGAACCGGACGCGGCGACGCGGCGGCCGGGCACAGGAGAACGAAGGCATCATGTCGGTGCTCGCGCGCGCTGTGCGCGAGGTCGAGGGCAGCGTGCAGCGCGGCTCGATCAAGCCGTCCGTACGAACGAAGTTCCAGGTCATCGCCCTGCTGGTGCGCGAAGAGCGGGCCCAGGTGAAGGGCGACGACTCCCGCAGCGAGGCCTACCGCGCCGAGCAGCTGAAGCGGCTCGACGGCATCGCCACCATCCTCGCGAAGGTCGCCGTGCGCGACGCGTCGCTGCTGGGGCTGCTGGCCGAGGACGCGCCGGTCAGCGACGCGGCCAGGGCGCTGCGGCGCGAGATGCTGGTCGCCGCCGGCCGTGCGCCGGCCGAGGACGAGGTGCCGGTCGCGGCGCCCACGGCGGCCGCCGTCACGGCGCCGAAGCGGCGGGTCGTGCCGCAGTCCGTCGTCTCACGGCAGCTGGCCAACCCGTTCCTCGCCCCCGACTACGAGGCCGCCGCCGCGTCCCGTCCGGCGCAGAAGAGCGCGGCGCGGCCCCGGCGGCTGGTGAACTGGGAGCTGATCGGGCCGCTGCTCAGCTCGTTCGAGAACGCCACCGACGGCACGACCGCCTCCATGGCGCTGCCCGACGCCGTCCCGGTCCGGCTGCCCGACGGCCTCGAGCTGATGCCGCACCAGGCCCGCCTGGTCGCCGCCGCCGAGGAGGGGCACCGGACCTTCCTGCTCGCCGACGAGCCCGGCCTGGGCAAGACGGCGCAGGCGCTGCTGGCCGCGCAGGCCGCGAACGCCTTCCCGCTGCTCGTGGTCGTCCCGAACGTGGTGAAGACGAACTGGGCGCGCGAGGCCGATCTCTGGACGCCCCGCCACCCGGCGACGGTCATCCACGGCGACGGTGACACCATCGACGGGTTCGCCGACATCATCGTCGTCAACTACGAGGTGCTCGACCGCCACGTCGGCTGGCTCGGCGACCTCGGCTTCCGCGGCATGGTCGTCGACGAGGCGCACTTCATCAAGAACAAGAAGTCGCAGCGCTCGCAGCACGTCCTGCAACTGTCCGAGCAGCTGCGCTCGCGCGCCGTCCGCCCGCTGCTCATGGCGCTCACCGGCACGCCGCTGATCAACGACATCGACGACTTCCGCGCCATCTGGCAGTTCCTCGGCTGGATCGACGACCGCAAGCCCGGCTCCGAGCTGATGGAGGCGCTGGAGGAGACCGGCCTGACGCCCGTCGACCCCGGGTTCTCCTCGGCCGCCCGCGGCTGCGTCATCGACCTCGGCATCGTCCGCCGCCGCAAGGCCGACGTCGCGGCCGACATTCCCGCTCGCCGGGTCGCCGACCTCCCGGTCGAGCTCGACGACGCCGCCGGCCGGTCCATCCGCGCGGCCGAGCGCGAGCTGGCCGACCGTCTCGTCGCCCGCTACCACGCCGCCCTCGAGGCGCGCGGCGACGGCGCCACCGCCGCGGGCCTCGACGCCGACCTCATCCGCCGCGTCGCCGGGGCCGAGCTGGCCGACAAGTCGGCGAAGACCGGCGAGAACGTGTTCAGCATGATCCGCCGCATCGGGCAGGCCAAGGCCGGGCTGGCCGCCGACTACGCGGCCCAGCTGGCCCGCAGCGTCGGCAAGGTCGTGTTCTTCGCCAAGCACATCGACGTCATGGACGCGGCCGAGGAGCTGTTCGCCGAACGCGGCCTGCGCTACTCGTCCATCCGCGGCGAGCAGACGACGCGCAAGCGGCAGCAGAACATCGACGCGTTCGTCAACGACCCCGACGTCGCGGTCGCGGTCTGCTCGCTGACGGCGGCCGGCGTCGGCATCAACCTGCAGGTCGCGTCCAACCTCGTGCTGGCCGAGCTGTCCTGGTCGGCGGCCGAGCAGACTCAGGCCATCGACCGCGTCCACCGCATAGGCCAGGCCGAGCCGGTCACGGCGTGGCGCATCATCGCCGCCCAGACCGTCGACACCCGCATCGCGGAGCTGATCGACGGCAAGGCGGGGCTGGCCGCCCGGGCGCTCGACGGCTCGGACGAGGAGATCTCGTCGGCGGCGGACATCCAGCTGGAGGCGCTGGTCGCGCTGCTCACCGACGCGCTGACGGCGTAGGCGCTCAGGGGTTGCGGGCGAACACCGGGGTGGCGGTGCGCTCGGAGCGCAGCACGACCAGCCGCTCGGTGCGGTCGTGGACGCGCTGCCAGCGGCGGCGCAGCGGGTCGTCGGCGGGGAGGCCGGTGTGGCAGGCGGTGGCCGCGCGCTGCCGTTCGCGGTCGACGTCGACGACGAGGACCTGGCGGCCGCGGAAGGCGTCGCCGGGCCGCAGCGTCCAGGCGTAGAGCGTGCTGCCCTGCTTCGTCGCCGCGCGGTAGGCGGCCCGCATCGCGCGGACATGGTCCGGGTGGGCGTCGTCGGCCGTCGCGTCGACGGTGAGCATGGCGTCGGCGCCCTGGTGCGCCGCCAGGATCTCGTCGGCCAGCGTGTCCAGGCTGGTCAGCGCCAGCGTGCCGGGCGCGTGGTCGAGCAGCGTGACGTCGTCGGCGCCGAGGTGGCGGGTGGCGCGGCCGAGGTCGCGGGCCCGCTCCAGCCGGCGCCGTGGCCGTGGATCGGGCGCACGGCCGTGCGTGAGGCAGAGGATGTGGACGGACGTCCGCGCGCCGGCGAACGCGGCGATGACGCCGCCCAGCGCGAACGTCGCGTCGTAGGGATGCGCGCACACCACGACGAGGGTGCGGACGGCCGGCACCGGCCTCACATAGGTGCTCATACCTCAGCATCGGGTCGCCCGTTTCGCCACCATAGGGCCGGAAAGACTCCGAATCGCGGGACCATCGTCCCAAGGCAGCTCAGCCGCCGAGCTCCGCCGCCAGCCAGGCGCCCAGCACGCGGGCGCTCGCGTCGACCACCGACGGCCAGTCCAGCGCGGACTCGTCCGCGGCGTCGGAGACGTGCTTGACCAGCCGCACCGGCACGCCCAGCCGCCGGCACGCGTACGCGACCGCGTAGCCCTCCATGTCGACGAGGTCGGCCCGCAGCGCGAGGGCGTCGCGCAGGTCCGCGTCGGCGACGAACCGGTCTCCGGTCGCGAGCGTGACGTCGTCGCCGCCGGGCAGCTCGATCAGCTCCTCCGGGTCGAACCCGAGCGCCCGGATCAGCGCCGCGTCGAGGTCGTGGTTGAGCACCCGCCCCGGCGTGAACAGGCCGGTCAGCCCGGGGCGCAGCGCGCCGGCGGTGCCGATGTTGACGACGACGAGGTCGTCCGGCGCCCGCCCGGCCAGCGCCTGCGTCGTCGCCGTGGCGGCGGCCGTCTTGCCGATGCCGGTGACGATGACGGGCAGCCCGGCGGGCACGTACCGGGCCTCGGCCGCGGTCGCGCTGACGACGAGATGACGGGTCATGCGGTGGCGGCCGGCAGGACGGGGGCCAGCGCGCGCCGGGTGAGCTGGTCGAGTAGCTCCTGCGCGACGGAGTCGAGCGCGATGGGGTTCGGCGTGACCGGGCGCCGCTCGTCGTAGTAGGTGCCGTTGTCGCCGTCGGCCCGGGCGACGGCGAGCAGGTTGCCGGCCGCGTGCTCCGGGGTGTCGCCGCCGATGGAGAACATCGCGTGCAGCAGCGGCGTCGCGATGACGCCCGGGTGCGCGCTGACGACCTCGACGGTCGGCCGCGGCCGGTGCCCGGCGAGCCGGCAGCTCCACGTCACCAGCGCCAGCTTCGACCGCGCGTAGGCCGACGCGGGGGAGTAGCCCGGCCCGGCCAGCTCGAGGTCGTCCAGCCGCAGCTCGGCGGAGAAGTGCGTGGCCGACGCGACGTTGACGATGCGCCCGGCACGCCCCGCCCCGACCGCGTCGAGCAGCAGCGTCGTCAGCGCGACCGGCGCGAGGTAGTTGGTCTGCCACGTCGCCTCGTGGCCGTCGCCGGTCAGCGTGCGGGTGCGCGGGCCGGGCCGCGCCGCGTTGTTCACCAGCAGGTCGACGCCCTCGGGGCAGGCCGCGCGCACCGCGGACGCCAGCGCCGCGACGTCGTCCAGCACGCCGTAGTCGGCCGCCAGGTACACGACCTCGCCGCCCCGCCCGGCCGCCGCGGACAGCTCGCCGACGAGCGTGGTCACCTCGCCGGGCGGCTGCGGGCCGTGTACGACCAGCCGCCGCGGCCGCAGCGCGGCCAGTTCCAGGGCCGTCGCCCGCCCGATACCCGACGTCGCGCCGGTCAGCACGATCGTCGATCCGGTCAGCCGCATGCGGTCACAGTAGGGCACGGGCCGGACGGTGGCAGCATGGCCGGGTGCGGGTGCAGCCGGTGACCGAGGACGTGCTGGTGACGCGCGTCGTCGAGCGGGTTCTCGCGACCGGCGCCCGGCGCCTGGTGGTGGACGGTCACCCGGCGGCGCGGCCGGAGCGGCTGGCCGACGCGCTCGCCGAGCCGTTGCGGACGGCGGGCCGGCCGGTGGCGCGCGTCCGGGTCCGCGACTTCCTGCGGCCGCGGTCGCTGCGACTGGAGCACGGCGCGCACGACCCCGACTCGCTGCTGGACGCGTGGATCGACACCAGCGCGCTGAACCGCGAGGTGCTGGTGGCGGTGGGGCCCGGCGGCACCGGCCGCTACCTGCCGACGCTGCGCGACCCGGACACCGACCGGTCGACCCGGGCGGCGTACGTCGCGGCGCCACCCGGGCTGGTCGTCGTGCTGGACGGTGCGCTGACGCTGGGCCGCGGGCTGGACGTCGACCTGTCGGTGCACCTGGCGCTGCGCGAGGACACGCTGCGCCGGGTGACCCCGCCGGCCGACGCGTGGACGCTGCCGGCGTACGAGCGGTACGCCGCCGAGACCAGCCCGGAGGCGGTCGCCGACATCGTGGTGCGGGCCGACGACCCGCGGCACCTGGCGGTGGTCGTCAGCTGACCTCGACGCCGACGAAGCCGGTGCCGGGCCGGTAGTCGGGGGACTGGTGCCGGAAGTAGGTGTTGTAGACGTCGCAGTAGGCGCCGCCGGCCCGCAGCAGGGAGTCGTGGGTGCCCTGCTCGACGATGCCGCCGTCGCGCATGACGATGATGCGGTCGGCGTGCTCGATGGTGGACAGCCGGTGCGCGATGACGATGGACGTGCGCCCGGCCAGCGCGACGTCGAGGCCCTCGGAGATCTGCGCCTCGGTGAGGGGATCGACGCTGGCGGTGGCTTCGTCGAGGATGACGATGGCGGGGTCCTGCAGCAGCAGCCGGGCCAGCGCCACCAGCTGCCGCTGGCCCATCGACAGCGCCGAGCCGTGCTCGCCGACCTCGGTGGCGAGGCCGTCGGGCAGGGCGTCGAGCCAGTCGCCGCCGGCCACCGTGGCGGCCGCCGCCCGCACGTCGGACTCCGAGGCGTCCGGCCGCGGATAGCGGATGTTGTCGGCCACCGTGCCGGAGAACAGGAACGGCGACTGCGGCACGACGCCCAGCTGGTGGCGGTACGACGTCAGCTCGACGGAGCGGATGTCGGTGCCGTCGATGAGGATCTGCCCGCCCTGGAACTCGTAGAACCGCACCAGCAGCCGGCCGATGGTCGACTTGCCGGCGCCGGTGTGGCCGACCAGCGCGATGGTCTCGCCGGCCGCGATGGTGAGGTCGAACCCGTCGAGCACCGGGTGCTCCGGCGCGTACCCGAACCGCACCGAGCGGAACTCGATGCGCCCGGCCAGCCGCCCGACCGGCCGGGGGTCGCGCTGCACCACCAGCGGCTCGGCGTCGATCAGCGCGAACACCCGCTCGGACGCCGACAGCCCCTGCTGGAACTGCGACCAGAACGACGCGATGGACGTCAGCGGCAGCCAGAACAGCGCGACGCTCTGCAGGAAGAGGTACCAGTCGCCGGCCGAGATGGAGCCGTCGAGCACCCGCCCGCCGCCGACCTGCACCAGCATGACGGTGGCCAGCCCGGCCACCGCGAACAGTGCCGGGAAGATGGCGCCGAAGACGAAGCCCTGCTTGAGCGTGACCCGGTAGTTCTGCCCGTTGATCGGCTGGAACTCGCCGTAGACGGTGTGCTCCTGGCGGAAGTTCTTCGCCACCGAGATGCCGCCCATGGTCTCTTGCAGCGTCGCGTTGACCTTGGCGAGCGAGCGCTGCTGGTGCCGCGTGGTCTCGCGGGCGATGCGCCGGAACCCCAGCGCCATCGCGACGATGATCGGCACGACCGCCATGACCAGCAGCGCCAGCCCGACGTTGCGGGTGAACAGCAGCACGGTGATGAGCCCGACCATGAGCACCTGGCTGATGAGGTTCAGCGTCAGCGTGACGACGGTGGCGAAGTCCTCGGTGTCGGACGTGACCCGGCTGACCACCTTGCCCGACGAGTGCTCGTCGTAGAAGGACATGTCGCGGTCGAGGACGGCGTCGAAGGCGTCCTCGCGCAGGCCGAGCACGACGTCGCCGACCACCGTGGCGGTGTACCAGCGCTGCACGAAGTTGAACACCCAGCCCAGCACACCGGTGACCAGCACCGCCGACACCAGCGCGACCACCAGGCCGGTGGTGCGGTCGTCGACGACGCGGTCGAGGCCCTCGCTGACGACGATGGGGAACGCCGCCTGCATGAGCGCCTGCAGCACGATGGCGACGGCGATGAACGCCATGACCCGCGTCTTGGGCCGGAAGTAGCGCAGGATGCGGCGCAGCAGCTCGCGGTCGCCGTACGTGCGGTCGTACGCCTCGGCGTCGAGACCGTTCATGATGAAGGCCATCAGCCGCTCACCTCGTCGTAGTGGGCGAAGATGCGCCGGTAGAGCGCGCAGCGGCCGAGCAGTTCGTCGTGCGTGCCTTCGTCGACCAGCCGGCCGCGCTGCAGCAGCAGGACCTTGTCGGCCCAGCGGATCTGCGACAGCCGGTGCGTGATGAGCAGCGTGGTGCGGCCCTCGAGGACGCGCTGGATGGCCCGCTGGATCTCGTCCTCGGTGGCGCTGTCGATGGCGCTGGTGGAGTCGTCGAGGACCAGGATGGCGGGGTCGGTGAGCAGCGCCCGGGCGATGGCCAGCCGCTGCCGCTGCCCGCCGGAGAGCGTGACGCCGCGCTCGCCGATGACGGTGTCGTAGCCGTCGTCGAGGGCGGTGACGAACTCGTGCGCCTGGGCGTCCTTGGCCGCGCGCACGACGTCGTCGCGGTGGGCCTGCTGGCCGAGGCTGAACGCGATGTTCTCGTGCACCGAGCGGCTGAACAGCACGATGTCCTGTTCGATGGTGGAGATCTGGGAGCGCAGGGAGTCGAGGTTCCACGTGCGGACGTCGGTACCGTCGACCAGGACCCGGCCGGAGCCGGTGTCGTAGATGCGGTTGACCAGCTTCGTCAGCGTGGTCTTGCCGGAGCCGGTCTCGCCGACGACGGCCACCGTCTGGCCCGGCTCGATGCGGAACGACAGGTTCTCGAGCACCGGCTGGCCGCCGTAGCCGAACGTGACGTCCTGGAACTCGATGGCCCCGCGCATGGGCGCGACGTGGCCGGCCTCGTTGTGGTCGAGCTCGGTCTCTTCGCGCATGAGCGTCAGCAGCCGGTTGGCGCTGGCGATGCCGTTCTGCACCAGCGAGAAGGAGAAGATCGAGATGAACGCCGGGAAGCCGAGCAGGCCGAGCAGTCCGATGTAGGTGATGAGTCCGCCGACGCTCAGCTCGCCGGCGTCGAGCAGCCACAGCCCGTGCAGCAGCCCGCCGGCCGTCGCCACCGCCAGCAGCAGGGTGGGCAGGTAGCGGGCCTGGATGAGGCCCTGCTGGACGTAGGCGTCGCGGTAGCGGCGGGCGTTGCGGCCGAACCTGGCCAGCTCCTGCTTCTCCTGGCCGGTCGCCTTGACCACCTCGATGCCGCGGATGGTCTCGTTCAGCCCCGCGTTCAGGGTGCCGTAGTTCTCGCGCAGCTGCGCCGACACCGGCGCCAGCCGGCGCATGAACCGCCGGATCGACCACACGAACGCGACCGCGAAGATCAGCGGCGCCACCAGCAGCCGGGGGTCGAGGAAGGCGATGAAGACGATGGGGACGATGCCCTGCGACAGGGAGTCGACCAGGAGGTCGATGCCCGGGCTGAACATGGTGCCGAGCTGCCGGACGTCGTTGGCGCCGCGGGCCATGAGGTCGCCGACCCGTTGCCGGTTGTGGAACGTCTGGCTCTTGCCCAGCAGGCTGACGTACAGCTCGTCGCGGGTGTCGCGCTCGATGCGCTTGGCCAGCACCTCGGTGCACAGGCGGGCCACGAAGTCGAGCACCGACCGCCCGATGACCACCACCAGCAGCGTGACGACGATGGCCGTGAGCGCCGCCTGCCGGTCGGTGCGGTCGTCGAGCACCGCGTCGAAGGCGTCGCCGACCAGCCCCGGCACCATGGAATTGAGCACCACCATGGTGACCGAGCCGACGAGGAAGCCGGCGAGGTGCCACGGGTGGCGCAGCTGGTGCGACACGATCCAGCGCACCGGGCCGCGCCGGTCGAACTCCGGGCGACCGGCGACGGTGAATTCGGTGCGTGCCAGTGTCATCGTCGGCAGTTCTAGCACGTGGCACCGACAGACCTCATCCGGTTAACCGGCGGGCGGCGCTCAGTCGACGGCCCAGGTGTGGACGGGCTCGTTGCTGTGCATGTGCTCGACGTAGGAGCGGAGCATGCCGCGCAGCGCGTCGTGGCGCTCGGCGGAGGTGCCGTCGAAGCGACGGTGGAAGGCGGCGACCTGCCAGTCGGCGCCGTTGCGGTGTTCGGCGCAGCGCCGCTCGACGATGCCGAGCAGCCGCTCCTGCACGGCGGTGTCGACGCCCCAGTCGCGCAGGCCGTCGTAGGCCAGCGGCAGCAGCCGCCGCAGCACCAGCTCGGCGACCGGGACGTGCCCCAGCCCCGGCCAGTACACCTGGGCGTCGAGGCCCTCACGGGCGCAGGCGTGGAAGTTCTCCTCCGCCGCGCTGAACGACATCTGCGTCCACACCGGACGGTCCTCGGCGGCGAGCCGCCGCACCAGCCCGTAGTAGAACGCGCCGTTGGCCAGCGTGTCGGCGACCGTCGGCCCGGCCGGCAGGACGCGGTTCTCGACCCGCAGGTGCGCGCGGTCGCGGACGACGTCGTACACGGGCCGGTTCCAGCGGTAGATGGTGCCGTTGTGCAGCCGCAGCTCGGCCAGCTCCGGGGTGTCGCCGCGGTCCAGCACCGCGATCGGGTCCTCGTCGGCGACGATCGGCAGCAGCGCGGGGAAGTACCGCACGTTCTCCTCGAACAGGTCGAAGATCGACGTGATCCACCGCTCGCCGAACCACACCCGCGGCCGCACGCCCTGCGCCTTGAGCTCCTCGCTGCGGGTGTCGGTGGCCTGCTCGAACAGCGCGACGCGGGTCTCGGCCCACAGCTGCTTGCCGAGCAGGAACGGCGAGTTCGCGCCGACGGCGATCTGGACGCCCGCGACGGCCTGGGCGGCGTTCCAGATGGCGGGGAACTGCTCGGGGCTGACCTGCAGGTGGAACTGCGTGCTCGTGCAGGCGGCCTCGGGGAGGATGGTGTCGCACGAGACGCGCAGCCGCTCGGCGCCGTCGATGGCCAGGTGCAGGTCCTCGCCGCGGGCGGCCAGGATCTGGTCGTTCAGCAGCTCGTAGCGCGGGTTCACCGACAGCGACTGCCCGGACAGGTGCTCCAGCCGCAGCGTCGGCAGGATCCCGATCATCGCAAGGTGCGCGCCGACGGCTCCCGCCTTCTGCTCGGCGGCGTTCAGGGAGGCCCGGACGTCGTCCTCGAACGCCGTGACGCCGCTGCCGTCGAGCTCGCGCGGCGCGAGGTTGATCTCCAGGTTCCACTGGCCCAGCTCGGTCTGGAAGGCGGGGTCGGCGATGGCCGCCAGCGCCTCGGCGTTGCGCATGGCCGGGTCGTGCCGGTCGTCGACGAGGTTCAGCTCGATCTCCAGCCCGGTCAGCGGCCGGTCGAACTCGAACTGGGCCTCGCGGAGCATGCGCTCGAAGGCGTCGAGGCACCGGCGGACCTTGGCGCGGTACTGCGTGCGGTCCGCCCGGGTGAACTCCTGCCGGCCGACGTCCTCGCCCATGTGACCTCCAGCGGTTCGTCAGCACAGTCTTACCCCAGATACCGGGATTTGGAGCACCTGCCGGCGGCCGCGATCACGACGTCGACCACCGGCCGTACTCGGCCGGCCGGCGCAGCATGGCCAGCCACATCAGCGGCAGCATGACGACGTGCTCGGCGACCAGCAGGACGTCCCCGCCGAACAGGCCGAGCCAGTGCAGCGGGGCGAGGACGGCGACCGGCGCGATCATGACGGCGGCCATCTCCAGCGACGCCGGCCAGCCGTGGCCGCGGATCCGCATCCAGAGGACCATCGCGACGGTCATGTCGGCGGCCATGAGGACGGCGCCGACGCCGGGGTCGGCGGGTGCCGCCAGCCCGGCGGCCGAGCGCAGCAGTGGGCCGATGATCATGCCGGCGACCATCGCGGCCAGCATCTCGAGGTAGTGGCGGACGAACGGGCGCCGCCCGTGGCCGTGGTGGGTGTGTGTGCTGTGTGTGAACGTCATACCAGCAGCGTCGGGCCGATCCGCGCACGGTCGTAGATGCGCGTCGTCACCTCCCGGCCGGGCGGATCGCACGGTGCGGCCATGCGCTACCGTGACACCCGATGACGGCCGCCTTCGTACCCGGGCTCGACCTCGCCGAGGCCTTCTACCGCGAGGTGCTGGCGCCGCTGGCCGGCGAGCCGCACGCGGCCGCCCTGCTCGGCGAGGGGTCGGAGGTGCTCGGCTTCGACACCGAGCGGTCGACCGACCACGAGTGGGGGCCGCGGGCGCAGGTCTTCGTCCCGGCCGGGCGGGTCGAGGCGGTGCGGGCCCGCATCGGCGCCGGCCTGCCGGCCGAGTTCCGTGGTCACCCGACGGCCTGGTTCTCGCTGGCCAGCGGCGGCGTCGACCACCACGTCGAGGTCACGACGGCCGCGGAGTGGCTGACGGCGGCGCTCGGGCGGCCGCCGGACGGCCTCGACACCGCCGCGTGGCTGGCGCTGCCGCAGCAGCGGCTGCTGCACGTCACCGCTGGGCGGGTGTTCCGCGACGACCTCGGGGAGCTGACGGCGGCCCGCGCGGCGCTGGCCTGGTACCCCGACGACGTGTGGCGCTGGATGATCGCCGTCCAGTGGCACCAGGTCGGCACCACCGAGCCGCTGCGGGCCCGCTGCCGGGAACTCGGCGACGCCCGGGGCGCGGCGCTGCTGACCGCCCGGCTGGCCGGGCTGGCGATGGAGTTGGCGTTCCTGCTGGAGCGGCGCTACCGACCCTACGACAAGTGGTTCGGGACGGCGTTCGCCCGGCTCGACGCCGCCGCCGTCGTCGGGCCGTTGCTGGACGCCGCGCTGGCGGCGCCCGCGGCCGCGGCCGCCGGGCCGGACGACCCGCTCCTCGCGGCGCTGGCCGAGCTGGGCCGCCGCCACGACGCGGCCGCCGTCAGCGTCCCCGTCGGTCCCGCGGCCGGCGACTTCGACGTCGGCATCAACGACGCCGTCCGGCCGTACCGGGTGAGCAACGCCGGCGCCTACGCCCGCGCGACGCTGGACGCCGTCGCCGACCCGGCGCTGCGCGCGCTGCTGCCCGTCGGCGCGCTCGACCAGCTCACCCACGGCGACGACACCCTGGTGACGTTCTCGGGCTGGCCCGGCCGGCTGGCCGAGGCCTACCGCGCCGAGCTGGCTACTGCCGCGGCGTCCCGCTGATGTTGACCAGCCAGGCGACGCCGAAGCGGTCGGTGCACATGCCGAAGGCGTCGCCCCACGGCGCGACCATGAGCGGCTCGGTGACGGTGCCGCCGTCGGCCAGCTTCTCCCAGTAGCCGCGCAGCGTGGGCTCGTCGTCGCCGCTGAGCGAGATCGAGACGTTGCCGCCGGGGGAGTGCTCCAGGTCGTTGGGGGTGTCGGCGCCCATCAGGACCAGGCCGTTCTCGGCCTCCAGCTGGGCGTGCATGATCTTGCCCGCCTCGGCCGGGTCGTCGCCGGCGCCGAAGTCGGCGAACGTGCTGAGCTGGAGCTCGCCGCCGAAGACGGACTGGTAGAACTCCATCGCCTGCCGGGCGTTGTCGCGGAACCCGATGTACGGGTTGAGGCGCGTGCTCATGACCGTCCTCCTCGTCGAGGGACCTTCCGCGTTCGACACTAGACCCGGAGCGGACAGGCGAGCAGGCCGACGGAGCTGAACAGCCGGGAACGCCGGGCCCGCGACGGCGGCGGCGGCGACGCGGTGATCCGGCCGCTTTGCAATGAGCACAGATACGCAACGGTGCGTGTCGGTGCTCATTGCAAAGCGTGCCGGTCTTCGTCCCGCCGACGGTGACCCGCGCCGGCTGCCTGGGCGTCGGCGCCCGGACGCGGGAAGGCCCCGCCCGGCGTGCGCCGGACGGGGCCTTGGTGCGTGGTGCGTCAGTGCAGCATGACCGGCGGCGCCTGGTCGACGTCGCCCTCGCCCTCGCCTTCGCCCTCCTCGCGGGGATCGGTGCGCAGCTCCTGCTTCGACCGCGGCAGGAACAGCGCCGGGATGATGCAGAGGACCACGAGCACGATCGCCACCAGGTAGGTGTTGCCGAACGCCTCGGCCAACGCGGACCGGCCGGCCTCGAAGATGTCGGGCGGCAGCTGGTCGGCGGTGCCGGTCTGCACCCCGCCGTAGTACGCGGTGGCCGCCTGGTTGTTGAGGATGTGGTTGGTCAGGATGACCGACATGACGGCGGTGCCGATGGAGCCGCCGGTCTGCTGGACGATGTTCATCAGCGTCGACCCGCGGGCCACCTCGCCGTGGGTGAGGCTGGCCAGCGCCGCGGTCATGATCGGCATCATCGTCATGCCCATGCCGAGGCCCATGACGAACAGCGAGCTCAGCAGCAGCCAGTACGACGTGTCGGCCTCGAGCTGGGTGAACGTCGTCATGCCGATGGCGATCAGCACGATGCCGCCGAGCACCAGCTTGCCGGGCCCGGTCTTGTCGGTGAGCCGGCCGGCGATCGGCATGGTGACCATGGCGCCGATGCCCTGCGGCGCCAGCAGGATGCCGGCCATCGTCGTGGTCTCGCCGCGGACCTGCAGGAAGTAGCTGGGGAACAGCAGGCCGGCGCCCATGAACGCCACGATGAACAGCGACATCGTCACGACGGCGATGGTGAGGTGCCGGTTGAGGAACAGGTGCAGGTCGATCAGCGGGTGGTCCTTGCGCAGCGCGTGGAAGACGAACGCGACGACGAGGACCAGGCCGATGATGGCCGGCGCCAGCACCTCGGCGTTGCGGACGGTGCCGTGCTCCGGGATGGACGAGACGCCGTAGAGGAAGGCCGCCAGACCGGGGGAGAGCAGCGCCATGCCGACGAAGTCGAAGCTCTCCGAGGGCTGCGGCTGGTCCTTCGGCAGCACCCGGAACGCCGCGATGAACGCGAAGATGCCGATGGGCAGGTTGATCAGGAAGATCCAGTGCCAGGACGCGACGTCGATCAGCCAGCCGCCCAGGATCGGGCCGCCGATCGGGCCGAGCAGCATCGGGATGCCGAGGACGGCCATGACGCGGCCGACGCGGTCGGGGCCGGCGGCGCGGGTCATGATCGTCATGCCCAGCGGCATCAGCATGCCGCCGCCCAGGCCCTGCAGGATGCGCGCGCCGATGAGCGGGCCGATGTCCCAGGCGAACGCACACAGCACCGAGCCCAGCACGAACAGGACGAGCGACGTCAGGTACAGCCGCTTGGTGCCGAAGCGGTCCGCCGCCCAGCCGGTGATGGGGATGACCGCGGCCAGCGCCAGCGTGTACGCCGTCATCGTCCACGCCGCGGTGGCGACCGTCGTGTTGAACTCGGACTGGAAGGTCGGCAGCGCGACGCTGACGACCGTGACGTCGAGGATCGACATGATGGCGCCGAGCACCACCACACCGGCGACCTTCAGGACGCCGCGATCGAGCTTGTCGTCGGACCCGGTGTCGGGGGGTCCGGCCGGTGCACTCATGAGAGTTGTTCCTCCAGGCGAGATGGTGCGGATGGTTCGACGATCGGAGCGAGCGCGGCCGCGAGCCGGTCGCGGTCGGCCGGATCCAGCGACCGGGCGAAGGCCCGCACGGCGTTGTGGCGGGCGTCGTCGATCTCGGTCATGATCGCCCGGCCGGTATCGGACAGCGAGACCAGCCGGACGCGGCGGTCCTGCGGGTCCTCACGCCGTTCGACCAGGCCGTGGGCGACCAGGCGGTCGACGTTGCGGCCCGCCGTGGCCAGGGTGAGGTCGAGCCGGTCGGCCAGTTCGTTGATCGGCAGCGCCTCGGCGTGCTGGCCGAGCAGGATGAGGCAGCGGAACTGCGAGATGGACAGATCCAGCTCGACCATGGATCGCAGGTCGGAGTCGGCCTTGGTGCACGCCAGCCGCTGGAGGAACGCCTCCAGGGCGGTGACGAGCTCGAGCTCGGAGGCGGGCACCCGAAGATACTAACGCACCTGCAACCATTGCGGGTGTGAGAGCGATCACGCTCGCACGTCCCCCGGTCCCCGTCCACGCGAGCAAGCATGACCCCGCCGGACCCCGTCGCGCATGGCATTTTCCCGCCCCTCCTCCGGCCCCCGTACATCCGAGACGTACGACCCCGCCGGATTGTGACGCGTACGCTTGGCCCAGCCGGGCCGCGATCGACGGGGGAGGACGGGCTGTGAAGGCGCAGGAGACGGCGGTGCAGACCGACCGGGTGTTCACGATTCCGAACATCCTGTCGTTCCTGCGGCTGCTGGGCGTGCCGGTGTTCCTCTGGCTGGTGCTGGTGAAGGAGGCCGACACCCTGGCGATCGTGCTGCTCGCGGTCTCCGGGTTCACCGACTACCTCGACGGCTACCTGGCCCGGCGCTGGAACCAGATCAGCCGCGTCGGCCAGCTGCTCGACCCGCTCGCCGACCGGCTCTACATCCTCACCACCATCGTCGCGCTGACGCTGCGCGACATCATCCCGCTGTGGTTCGCGGTGCTGCTGGTCGCCCGCGACGTGTACATGGCGGGCATCGTCGCGCTGCTGCGCGCCCGCCGCGGCATCACCGGGCTGCCCGTCCACTTCCTCGGCAAGTCCGCCACGGCCTGCCTGCTGTACGCCTTCCCGCTGCTGCTGTGGGGCGACGGCGACGGCACCATCCCCATGCTGGCCCGGGTGTTCGGCTGGGCGTTCGTCATCTGGGGCGTGGCGCTGTACTGGTGGGCGGCGGTCCTCTACACCGAACAGACCCGCAAGGTGCTCGCCACCCCGGTCGCCGGCCGGAATTCCTGAGCGGCTGGCACGGATGTCTGAGCGGAACGTCGTGACGTGCGTGCGAGCATAGGACCGTGGTGACAGGGCAGGCTCCCCGGGTCCGTCCGCTGCGGCGGCCGGACGAGTCGATGTCGCTGCTCAACGACCTGTTCGCGAAGCCGCTCGACCCCGGCTACGAGGACGCGGCCGCGCGCCGCCGGGCCGCGGGCGAACGGCCGACGTCGAAGCGCACCTGGCGCTCGCCCGCGCTCGCCATCGGGCTCGTCGCGCTCGGCCTGTTGCTGACCATGTCGGTGTTGCAGGTGCGCAACACCGCTAGTGTTGTCTCTTCGGAGCGGCAGGGGCTCATCGAACAGATCCACAACGAGGACGAGCGCGTCAGCCGGCTGCAGGGCGAGGTCAGCTCCCTGGAGTCCGAGATCGGGCGGCTCGAGAGCGACCTCCTGCAGAACTCCGCGGCCGGGCAGCAGACGCGGGAGGAAGTCGAGAGCTTGCAGGCGACAACGGGGGCGATTGCCGTGACGGGGCCAGGGGTGGTGGTCACGGTCGACGACGCCGAGGAGCAGAGCGCCGAGAACGGCACCGACAGCGTGCTCGACCTCGACCTGCGCCAGGTGGTGAACGGGCTCTGGTCGGCCGGAGCCGAGGCCGTCGCCGTCAACGGCCAGCGCATCACCGCGCTGACGGCCATCCGCTCCGCGCAGAACGTCATCCAGATCAACTACCGGCCCATGAACGCGCCGTACGAGGTCTCCGCCATCGGCGACCCGCGCACGCTGGCCCGCGACTTCGGCGACGGCAGCGGCGGCCAGTGGCTGCGCGACGTCGCCTCCAGCAGCGGTATCCGGTACGACGTCGACTCCGAGGAGTCGCTGACGCTGCCGGCCGGCAACACGCCGCTGTCCTACGCGGTACCGGGGGAGGGCTCGTGATCCCACTCGCCGGGCTCCTCGTCGGCATCCTGGCCGGCCTCGTCTTCGACGTGTCGGTGCCGCTCGAACTGCAGCCGTACCTGCCCATCGCCATCGTCGCCGCGCTCGACGCGGTGTTCGGCGGCATCCGGGCGGTCATCGAGGGCATCTTCAACGACAAGGTGTTCGTCGTCTCGTTCATCGCCAACGTGCTGATCGCCGCGTTCATCGTGTTCCTCGGCGACCAGCTCGGCGTCGGCTCGCAGCTGTCGACGGCGGTGATCGTCGTGCTGGGCATCCGCATCTTCACCAACGTCGCGACGATCAGACGGCACATCTTCCATGCCTGACGCGACCCCCGGCCCCGACGACACCGACCTCGACGGCGCGGCCGCTCCGGCCTCCCCGGCTTCTCCGGCTTCTCCGGCCTCGCCGGCCGAGCCCGTGGAGCCGGTGGAGTCGCCCGAGCTGGTGGAGCCGCCCGAGCTGGTGGAGCCGCCGGAGCCCGTCGACGAGACGGCCGAGCCGGACCCGCCCGCGGCGCCGCAGCCGTTCGTCCCGGGCGCCGGCCGGTTCACCCCGGCGGCGCCGTCGGGCACCAAGCGGCTCTGGAACGCCGTCCGGCAGCGGCCCGACGGCGGCCAGGTGCTGGTGGCGGTGCTGGTCGCGCTGCTCGGCTTCGGTGCCGTCCTGCAGGTGCGGGCCGACGACGACGACGCGCTCGCCAACGCCCGCCGCGACGACCTCGTGCAGATCCTCGACGGCCTGCGCCGCCAGGCCGACCGCCTCGACGACCACGTCGCCGAGCTCGAGTCCGACCGCCGCGACCTCGTCAGCGGCGCCGACACCGAGGCCGCCGCGCTGGAGCAGGCCGAGGAACGGGCCCGCAGCACCGGCGTGCTGGCCGGCACCATCGCCGCCAGCGGCCCCGGCATCATCATGACGATCAGCGACCCCGACCACGACGTCAAGGCCTACACCATGCTGCGCGCGATCAACGAGCTGCGGGTGGCCGGCGCCGAGGCCATCCAGATGCGCGGCGGCGGCAACGACGCCGCCGTCCGGGTGGTCGCCAGCACCTCGTTCGAGAACCCGAGCAGCGACGTCCTGACCGTCGGCGGTGTCGAGCTCGAGCCGCCCTACGAGATCGTCGCCATCGGCGAGCCGGGCGAACTGAGCGGCTCGATGATGTTCGCCAACGGCGTCGTCGCCAGCATCGAGGGCGACGACGAGGGCGGCGCGCAGGCCACTGTCGACGAGTACGACGACCTCACCGTCGACGTGTTGCACGAGCCGCAGGCGCCTCAGTACGCTCGCCCGGCGCCCGAGGACGGCGACGACGAATGACCCCGCACAGTTGCCCCCGAGGAGGCAGAGCCCGTTGTATCCCGACGATCTGAGGTACACCGCGGAGCACGAGTGGGTCCGCAGCCCCGGCGAGGCCGAGGGCAGCGTCCGCGTCGGCATCACGCACTTCGCCCAGGAGCAGCTCGGCGACATCGTGTACGTCCAGCTGCCGGCCGTCGGTGACGCCGTCACCGCGGGCGGCGTCTGCGGCGAGCTCGAGTCGACCAAGAGCGTCAGCGAGCTGTTCGCGCCGGTCACCGGGACCGTCGTGGGCCGCAACGAGGAGCTCGACGCCGCACCCGAGCAGGTGAACGCCGACCCCTACGGCGCCGGCTGGATGATCGAGATCGTCCCGGCCGATCCAGGGGTCGTCGATCAGCTGCTGACGGCCGCCGACTACCGTTCCCAGGTAGAGGGCTGAGTCGCCGGTTGACCCTGGCGGCGGCCGGTTCTAGGTTGCCAACATCCGTAAACCCTCAGGCGCTGGTCGAGAGTGAGTGAGACACTCGTAGCGCCGACGAGTCGAAGCCGGGGGGAGACCCACGGCGGGAGGCCAGCTGATGCCGTTCTGCACCCAGTGCGGGCACCAAAACCCGTCCGACGCGAAGTTCTGCTCCAATTGCGGAACCCCGCTGGTCCGGCCCATGCAGCCGGCCGAGACGGGGGGTGACGCCACGAGCACCATGGCCATGGTGCGCGAGGAGACCGCGCAGGTCGAGCGGGACGACTCCAGCGACCTCGCGGCGGCCGACCAGGCCGCCGTCGACGCCCTGCCCGAGGGCAGCGCCCTGCTCGTGGTGCTGCGCGGCCCCAACGCGGGCAGCCGGTTCCTGCTCGACACCGACGTCGTCAGCGCCGGCCGGCACCCCGACTCCGACATCTTCCTCGACGACGTCACCGTCTCGCGGCGGCACGCGGAGTTCCGGCGCATGCCCGGCGGCTTCGTCGTCTCCGACGTCGGCAGCCTCAACGGCACCTACGTCAACCGCGACCGCATCGACGAGGTCGCGCTGAGCAACGGCGACGAGGTCCAGATCGGCAAGTACCGCCTGGTCTACTACTCCAGCCAGCACGGGTTCGGAGGCGGGCCCAGGTGAGTCCCGCCGAGGGGAACTCGGCGCGTGCCTCCGGGCCGGCGCGGCGCGACGCCGCGCCGGCCGGACAGACGATGAGCATCGGCGAAGTGCTCGCCCAGCTGCGGCCCGACTTCGCCGACGTCAGCATCTCCAAGATCCGGTTCCTCGAGACCGAGGGCCTGGTCGAGCCGCAGCGCTCGCCGTCGGGCTACCGCCGCTTCACCCACGACGACGTCGCCCGGCTGCGCTACGTCCTCACCGTCCAGCGCGACCACTACCTGCCGCTGCGGGTCATCAAGGAGCAGCTCGAGCAGCTCGACCGAGGCATGGAGCTGGTCACCGAGGGCAGTACCGTCACGCCGTACACCGCGGCCACGGCGGCCAACGACGAGGTGCTGCTGCCGCGTGCGTCGCTGCTGGAGGCCGCCGCCATCTCCGACGAGCTGCTGGCCGAGCTCGAGTCCTACGGCATGGTGACGGCGCGCCGCGGCGGCACCTACGACGCCGACGCCCTGCTGGTCGCCCGCACGGCCGCCGAGCTGGCCCAGTACGGGCTGCAGCCGCGGCACCTGCGCTCCGTCCGAACCGCCGCCGAACGGCAGGTCGGGCTGGTCGAGCAGGTCGTGGCGCCGATGTTCCGCCAGCGCAGCGCCGACTCCCGCGGCCGCGCCGAAGAGACCGCCGCCGACGTCGCCCGGCTCACCGTCCGGCTGCACGCGGCGCTCGTCGACGCGGGCACGCGCCGGCTGTCGCGCTGAGGCCGTCCACGGGCCGGTTCTGGCTCGGGCGGCGGCCCGTTGCGGGGGTAGTGTTGAAGGCGTGCGCGAGCTAGACGTCGTGGGCGTCCGAGTGGAGATGCCCTCCAACCAGCCCATCGTCCTTCTGCGTGAAGTGGGTGGTGACCGTTTCCTGCCCATCTGGATCGGCGCCGTCGAGGCCACGGCCATCGCGTTCGCCCAGCAGGGCGTCGTGCCGCCGCGGCCGATGACACACGATCTGTTCAAGGACGTGCTCGACGCCGCCGGCATCACGCTCGAGCAGGTCCGCATCACCGAGGTGCGCGACAACACCTACTACGCCGAGCTCGTGCTGTCCGGCGGGCTCGAGGTCAGCTCGCGCCCGTCCGATTCCATCGCGCTGGCGCTGCGCACCGGGTCGCCCATCTACGCGTCCGAGCCGCTGCTCGACGAAGCCGGCGTCCTCATGGCCGACCCCGACTCCGAGGAGCAGGAGGACGAGGTCGCCCGGTTCCGCCAGTTCCTCGACGAAGTCACCCCGGAGGACTTCAGCGGTTGAGCCCGACCCGCCCACGCCGGTGTGTGGCCGCGGGCTGGTCGGTGCTGGGCGGTGTGCGGCCGTGGGCCGGTCGTGTCGGCCGGTGCTGGGTGGTCGGTGGGCGCGGGTGCCCGGTGCGGTGAGTGGCTGTGGGTGGTGGTGCGGGCGTGTTGACGTGGTGGCCAACAGGTGGCGCTGGTGTCACCGCGCGCGGTGGGGTGGTCGGGCCGGCGGGGCGGTGTGCGCCCGTGGGTCGGTCGCTACCGGCCGAGGCTGGGTGGTCGGTGGGCGCGGGTGACCGGTGGTCGGCGCCGGGTGGTCGGTGGCGGTGGGTGGTGGTGCGGGCGTGTTGACGTGGTGGCCAACAGTTGGCGCTGGTGTCACCGCCCGCGGTGGGGTGGCCGGGCCAGCGGGGCCGGACCGCACGACCGGGCGGCGAGACCGGGCGGCGGGGCCGGACTGCACGACCGGACCGCACGACAGGACTGCGGGGCGGGCGACACCCCGGGTGCGGGTGTTACTCGTGTGACTGGTGTGATTTCTGTCTAGAGCTGAAGTCGAGCTTGAGACTTGCCGCGTGTTGCATTGACCGCCGTGGGGCCCGGCCCTAACGTCACTGGTGTAACACGACGTCGCAATCGGCATGGACCACGAAGGGGTCGGCGTGAGCGCAGACAGCACATCCGGTACCGGCACGGCAGGTGACGCCGGTCGTACCGCCGCCGCGGGCCGCGCCGCCACCCGGCAGGGCCTGCTGTTCGAGGGCATGGTCGGCCCGGTCCCCGAGGACGTCGGCTACCGCGGTCCGACGGCGTGCAGCGCCGCCGGCATCACGTACCGCCAGCTCGACTACTGGGCCCGCACCGGGCTGGTCGAGCCGAGCATCCGCAGCGCCGCCGGGTCCGGCAGCCAGCGGCTGTACTCGTTCCGCGACATCCTGGTCCTCAAGATCGTGAAGCGGCTGCTCGACACCGGCGTCTCGCTGCAGCAGATCCGCCAGGCGGTGCAGCACCTGCGCGACCGCGGCGTCGAGGACCTCGCCGGCATCACACTGATGAGCGACGGCGCCAGCGTCTACGAGTGCACGTCCGCCGACGAGGTGGTCGACCTCGTGCAGGGCGGCCAGGGCGTCTTCGGCATCGCCGTCGGCCGGGTGTGGCGCGAGATCGAGGCCACCCTCGTCGAGCTGCCGGCCGAGAAGCCCGGCGAGCCGCCGGCCGAACACCCCGGCGACCAGCTCGCCGCCCGCCGCCGGGCTCGCGCCGCGGGGGAGTAGCCCGCCGAACACCGCGACGAACGAACGCCCGCCCCTGCCATCGGGACGGGCGTTCGCGCGTCGGCGTCGCAGCCCGGGCGGTGGCGAGCTATGCTGACGGCGAGCTGTGGACCCGGGCCGGGAGAGTCCTCGTACGCGAGGCGCCGAAGGGGCAACATCCCCGCCAACCTCTCAGGCATCAAGGACCGGTCGGGCGAGGCCACTCTGAAGTCGTCATCGACGGCGACAGAGGGGGAGCGAACTCGCCCATACGTGTCCGAGGAGCTCCGCCGATGTCCCTGTCCCAGATCGCCAGCGAGGCGCCCTTCGTCGCCCGGCACGTCGGGCCGCGCGACGAGGAGATCGCGAAGATGCTCGACGCCGTCGGGTACGAGTCGCTCGACGCGCTGGTCGAGGCGGCCGTGCCGGACGCCATCCGCAACCTCGGCGCGCTCGACCTCCCGCCCGCCGCCACCGAGACCGAGACGCTGGACGAGCTGCGGGCGCTGTCGCGGCGCAACCGGCCGCACACCCAGATGATCGGCCTCGGCTACTACGACACCGTGACGCCGCCGGTGGTCGTCCGCCGCGTGCTGGAGAGCCCGGCCTGGTACACCGCCTACACGCCGTACCAGCCGGAGATCTCGCAGGGCCGGCTCGAGGCGCTGCTGAACTTCCAGACCATGGTCTCCGACCTCGCCGGCCTGCCCACGGCCAACGCCAGCCTGCTCGACGAGGCCACCGCGGCGGCCGAGGCGATGACGCTGATGCGCCGGTCGATCCGCGGCACGACCAGCAACACCGTCGTCGTCGACGCCGACTGCCTGCCGCAGACCATCGCCGTCATCCAGACCCGGGCCGAACCGCTGGGCATCGACGTCGTCGTCGCCGACCTCGACCAGGGGCTGCCCGGCGGCGAGTTGTTCGGCGTCGTCGTGCAGTACCCGGGCGCGTCCGGGCGCATCCGCGACCTCACGCCGGTGGTCGAGGCGGCGCACGAGCGGGGCGCGCTGGTCACCGTCGCCGCCGACCTGCTGGCCCTGACGCTGCTGACGCCGCCCGGCGAGCTGGGCGCCGACGTCGTCGTCGGGTCGTCACAGCGGTTCGGCGTGCCGCTCGGGTACGGCGGGCCGCACGCCGGCTACATGGCCGTCCGGGCCGGGCTGGAGCGCGGGCTGCCGGGCCGGCTGGTCGGCGTCTCGAAGGACGCCTTCGGCGCGCAGGCCTACCGCCTGGCGCTGCAGACCCGCGAGCAGCACATCCGCCGCGAGAAGGCGACGTCGAACATCTGCACCGCGCAGGTGCTGCTGGCCGTGGTCGCCTCGATGTACGCCGTCTACCACGGCCCCGAGGGGCTGCGCGAGATCGCGTCGCGGGTGCACGGTCACGCGACGTCGCTGGCGGCGGCGCTGCGGGCCGGCGGCGTCGAGGTCGTCCACGACGCGTTCTTCGACACCGTCCTCGTCCGGGTGCCGGGCCGGGCGGACGCGGTCGTGGCCGACGCCGCCGAGCTGGGCGTCAACCTCGGCGCGGCCGGCGTCGACGACGTCCGCATCGCCTGCGACGAGGTCACCACCGGCGCCGACCTCACCCGGGTGCTGCGCGCCTTCGGCGTCGCCGGGACGGCCGGCGCGGCCACCGTCGCGATCCCCGAGGGCCTGCGCCGGCACAGCGCGTACCTCACCCACCCGGTCTTCAACACGCACCGGTCCGAGACGTCGATGCTGCGTTACCTGCGCAAGCTCGCCGACAAGGACTACGCGCTCGACCGCGGCATGATCCCGCTCGGCTCGTGCACCATGAAGCTCAACGCCGCGACGGAGATGGAGCCGATCACCTGGCCCGGGTTCGCCGGCATCCACCCGTTCGTGCCGGTCGAGCAGGCCGACGGCTACCTCGCGCTGATCCGCCAGCTGGAGGGGTGGCTGGCGACGGTGACGGGGTACGACGCGGTCTCGATCCAGCCGAACGCCGGGTCGCAGGGCGAGCTGGCCGGGCTGCTGGCGATCCGCGCGTTCCACCGCTCCAACGGCGACGAGCAGCGCGAGGTCTGCCTCATCCCGTCCAGCGCGCACGGCACCAACGCGGCGTCGGCGGTCATGGCGGGCATGCGGGTCGTGGTGGTCGCGGCGGCCGACGACGGCACCGTCGACCTCGCCGACCTGCGGGCGAAGATCGACGAGCACGCCGACCGGCTGGCCGCGATCATGGTCACGTACCCGTCGACGCACGGCGTGTACGAGGAGGGCATCACCGAGATCGCGGCGCTGGTGCACGCGGCCGGCGGCCAGGTGTACGTCGACGGCGCCAACCTCAACGCGCTGGTCGGGCTGGCCAAGCCGGGCGAGTTCGGCGCCGACGTCAGCCACCTGAACCTGCACAAGACGTTCTGCATCCCGCACGGCGGCGGCGGTCCCGGCGTCGGCCCGATCGGCGTGCGGTCGCACCTGACGCCGTTCCTGCCGAACCACCCGCTGCTGCCGGAGGCTGGCCCGTCGACGGGCGTCGGGCCCATCGCGGCGGCGCCGTTCGGGTCTGCGTCGATCCTGCCCATCCCGTGGGCCTACATCCGCATGATGGGCCCGGCCGGGCTGAAGCTGGCCACCCAGACCGCGGTGCTGAACGCCAACTACGTCGCCGTGCGGCTGCGCGACCACTTCCCGGTGCTGTACACCGGCCGCGGCGGGCTGGTGGCGCACGAGTGCATCGTCGACCTGCGGCCGCTGACCAAGGCCACCGGCATCTCCGTCGACGACGTCGCCAAGCGGCTGATCGACTACGGGTTCCACGCGCCGACCATGTCGTTCCCGGTCGCCGGGACGCTGATGATCGAGCCGACCGAGTCCGAGGACAAGGGCGAGCTGGACCGCTTCTGCGACGCGATGATCGCCATTCGCGCCGAGGCCGCCCGCGTCGCCGCCGGTGACTGGCCGGCCGACGACAACCCGCTGGTCAACGCGCCGCACACGGCGTCGTCGCTGGTTGAGGAGTGGTCCCACCCGTACGACCGCGCGAGCGCCGTGTACCCGTCCGCGGCCAGCCGCGAGGACAAGTACTGGCCGCCGGTGGGCCGCATCGACGGCGCGTACGGCGACCGCCATCTCGTCTGCTCGTGCCCCTCGCCGGAGGCGTTCCAGGACTGACCCCCACCCCAAGTCCAGGGTCGGCGTCCGACTGAGGTCGTACGTACCGCGCCCCCGCGCCACGTAGGGTCGGAGATGACGAGTCGGCGACGGGAACACGGGAGACCATGAACGACGCGATCATCGACCTCGCCCGCGAGGTCATGGGCTCGCCCTGGGTCTATGCGGTCATCTTCGGCGTCGCCCTGCTCGACGGGTTCTTCCCGGCCGTGCCGAGCGAGACCCTGGTCATCACCGGCGGGGTGTTCGCGGCCGCCGACGGGGTGCCGAACCTGCTGTTCGTCATCCTGGCGGGCGCGGCCGGCGCGTTCGTCGGCGACCACATCTCGTACTTCATCGGGCGTACCGCCGGCACCAAGCTGCGCCACCGCGCCACCGGCAAGAAGTCCGGTGCCATGTTCGACTGGGCCGAACGCCAGCTGAACGAGCGCGGCGGCGTCATCCTCATCGTCGCGCGGTACATCCCCGGCGGGCGTACGGCGGTCACGCTCACCTGCGGCACCGTCGAGTACCCGCTGCGCAAGTTCACCTTCTTCGACGCCATCGCGACGCTGTCGTGGGGCGTCTACTCCGGCATGATCGGCTACGTCGGCGGGCACGCGTTCGAGGACAACCCGCTGCTCGGCCTCGGGGTCGGGCTCGGCATCGCGCTGACCATCACCGGCCTGATCGAGCTGATCCGGCACCGCATCGGCGTGCGCAACCGGCGCCGGGCCGAGGCCGAGTCGGCCGGGTCGGCGCCCGGCGCGGAGGGGTCACCGGACGAGAAGCCGCAGGAGCTGGTCTGAGCAGCACGGCCGCGGCGCCGCTGCGGCCGTGGCTGCGCGGCGTCGTCGACGTCGCGTGGCGGCGCACCGTCGGGATCAGCCTGGGCGCGGTGTCGGCGTTCGCGTCGCTCGGGCTGCTGCTGGTCACCGGGGTGGCGCTGCTGCCGGTCGTGGCGGCACGGGGCGCCCGCGGCCGGGTGCTGACGGCGGCCGCGCGGCCCGCGCACCGGTTGACCGGCTGGGAGCGGCGGCGGCTGCGCGACTGGCTGGCGACGCCGACGCCGGACCACACCGGCCGGCCACTGGCCTACCTCGCCGCGCGCACCGTCGTCGGGCTGCTGGGCGCGGCGATCCTGCTGCTGGTCGTCTGGGGCGTGGTGACGGTCGCGGTGACGATGCGGATGTGGCTGGTCGGCAGCCCGTTCAACGGCGAGGGTGAGCAGGTCTCCGGGCTGACCATCCTGTCGCTGATCCTGCCCGGCGCCGTGCTGCTCTACATCGCCGTGCAGGGACTGGCCGGCGTCGTCGGGCTGGACCGGCGGGCGGCGCGGCGGTTCCTCGGGCCGACGGAGTCCGAGGTGCTGCGGCGGCGCATCGACGAACTGGCCGAGTCGCGGGCCGGCGTCGTCGCGGTGGTCGACGCGGAGCGCCGGCGCATCGAGCGTGACCTGCACGACGGCGTCCAGCAGCGGCTGGTCGCGCTCGGCCTGCTGCTGGGGCGGGCGCGGCGGGCGGCGGACCGGGAGCGCGGCGACGAGCTGCTGCGGGCGGCGCACGAGGAGTCGCAACGGGTGCTGGCCGACCTCCGCGCCGTCGCCTGGCGGGTGTATCCGGCGGCGCTGGACAGCCTCGGGCTGGAGGAGGCGCTGGCGGCGGTCGCCGACGGCGCCGGGGCGAAGCTGTCGTACGCGGCCGGCTCACCGCCGGAACCCGTCGCGACCGCGGTCTACTTCGTCGTCGCCGAGGCCGCCACCAACGCCGTCAAGCACGCCGGCGCGTCGTCGCTGCACCTCGACGTGTGGCGCTCGGGCGCGGCGGTGCGGGTGCGGGTGACCGACGACGGCGCGGGCGGCGCCGACCCGGACGGCGGCGGACTGGCCGGGCTGCGCCGCCGGGTCGCCGCGCTGGACGGCCGGTTCGCTGTCGAGTCGCCGCCCGGGCGCGGGACCGTCGTCGAGGCGGAGCTGCCGTGCGGGTGATCCTGGCCGAGGACTCCGTGCTGCTGCGCGTGGGCCTGGCGAAACTGCTGCGCGACGAGGGCCACGAGGTGGTCGCGTCGGTGGGCGACGCGGACGCGCTGCTGGCCGCCGTCGCCGCCGACCGGCCCGACGTCGTGGTCGCCGACGTCCGGATGCCGCCGTCGCACACCGACGAGGGGCTGCGGGCGGCGCTGCGGATCAAGACCGAGTGGCCGGAGGTCGCGATCCTGGTGCTGTCGCAGTACGTCGAGCGGCGCTACGCCACCGAGCTGTTCGAGACGCACACCGACGGCGTCGGCTACCTGCTCAAGGACCGCGTCGCGCACGTCGGCGACTTCCTCGACGCGCTGGAGCGGGTGGGCGGCGGGGGAGCGGCCTACGACGCCGAGGTGGTCCGCCGGCTGATCGCCCGCACCTCCCACGGCGACCCGCTGCGGCGGCTCACCCCGCGCGAGCGGGACGTGCTGGAGCTGATGGCGCAGGGCCACACCAACGCGGCGATCGCCGGCCGGCTGCATGTTTCGCAGAGCGCCGTCGAGAAGCACGCCAACGCGATCTTCGACAAGCTGGAGCTGACGTCCGCCGGCGGCTACAGCCGCCGGGTGCTGGCGGTGCTGCGCTACCTCGGGTCCTGACGGCGGGCGCGGTACCGGGCCCGCTCGCGGTCGTCGCGCCGGTTGGACCGGACCCGCAGGATCACGAACGCCGCCACCGCGACGACCACCGCGGCGATGACCGCGTACTGCAGGATGCCGATGTACTGCTCGACGGAGTCCCAGTTCTGCCCCAGCTGGTAGCCGAGCAGGATGAACACCGTGTTCCAGATGGCGCTGCCGAGCGCGGTGAAGGCCAGGAAGATCGGCAGCGACATGCGTTCGACGCCGGCCGGGATGGAGATGAAGCTGCGGAAGATCGGGATCATGCGGCCGAAGAAGATGGTCTTCACGCCGTGCTTGCCGAACCACGCCTCCGCCTTGTCGACGTCGCTCATCTTCACCAGCGGCAGCGCCGCCAGGATGGAGCGGGTGCGGTCGCGCCCCACCGCCGCGCCCACGGCGTACCAGATCAGCGCGCCGACCACCGAGCCGACCGTCGTCCAGATGATCGCCGCCGCCAGGTTCATGTCGCCGCGGCTCGCGGTGAAGCCCGCCAGCGGCAGGATGACCTCGCTGGGCAGCGGCGGGAACAGGTTCTCGGCGGCGATGGCGAGGCCGGCGCCGACCGCCCCCATGGTGTCCATGAGGTCGACGGCCCAGCCGGCCAGGCCGGTCAGCTCGGTTTCCGGGGAGAGGCGGATGTTCACGACTCGAAGGTACGGGATTCGGGCGGGGCGGCGCGATGAAGGTCACCGCCGGGATCGCCCTGCGGCTTTCCGCAGGGGGTGGGCGGTCTGGGAGGGAAAGCGCATTCGGCGCGCCTCACCGGGTCTGCGGTGCTGCGCCGGTACCGTCGCACCTGCCGGGTTCTGATGGATTCGTCCTGACTGAGGTGGGGTGGTGCCGGTGTCCCGAGAGCTCCGTGCTGCCCTGATTCTCTGCCTCATCGTCGGGGTCATCGTCGGCGCCGCCCGCAGCGAGCCGCCCGGCAGCACGTCCGCCGCCGCCGAGACCGCCCAGCAGGCCGCGCCGAAGACGCCGGACCGGGTGTTGTCGCTGGTCCCGGCCGCCGAGGGCGGCAAGCCCCCGGTCGCCGAGGTCGACAAGGCCGGCACCCGCCGCCTCACCGGCCGCGACGGCGCCACCGTCGCCCTCACCTTCGACGACGGCCCGCATCCCGAGCAGACCCCGCAGGTGCTGCGCATCCTCCGCCAGTACGAGATCAAGGCGACGTTCTGCCTGGTCGGCGAGATGGCGCGGCTGTACCCGAAGCTCGTCCAGGAGATCGCCGACGAGGGCCACCGGCTCTGCGACCACACCGTCAGCCACGACACCTCGCTGCCCGACCGCGACCCCGGCGTCATCGACGACGAGATCGCCGGCACTCTCGCCGCCATCGACGACGCCGTCCCGGGCGTCGCGGTGCCGTTCTTCCGCGCGCCGGGCGGCAACTTCGCCGCCAACGTCAACGAGATCGCCGCCGGGCACGACCAGGTCCCCCTCGGCTGGAGCGTCGACCCGGGCGACTGGCGCAAACCCGGCGCCCGAGCCATCCACGACTACGTGGCCGAGCACATCCACCCGGGCGCGATCGTCCTCCTGCACGACGGCGGCGGCGACCGCGCGGGCACGGTGGCGGCGCTGCCGGCGATCATCGAGACCCTGCGCGCCGCCGGCTACGAGTTCGTCCTTCCCCGCGGCTGAGAGTCTGTGGCACGCTGACCGGCATGACCATGGGGGGCGCCGCCGCGAGAGATCGCGACCCACGATCTGGCCATGGCGTACGAGCCGGCCATCGGCAGGCCGGACCTGCCGAGGTCGTTCGACGACGGCGGTCCGGTCGACCTGAACAACGTCACGGCGGACGGACTCGTGAGCGTCCTGCACTGGGATCGTGCCATCGCGCGATGCCGACCGGCTGACCCTGTTGCCGCCGCGACCGCGGTGATCACTGGCCGTCATATGGCATCCTTGCGCCCGTGCGGCGCGTCTTCCGGGTGATCGGCCAGGCCCTCTGGGTGCTCATGCCGGTGTACACCGTCGGGATCCTCGGCTGGCTGCCCGCGGCCCAGGCATGGTGGCGCACCCGGACGTCCGGCTGGCTGGCGGCGACCGCCGCGCTGGCGGCCGGCGGTGCCGGCATGCTGCTGAAGTACGCGCTGGGCTCGGAGAACGACGTGTTCGTGATGATCTTCCTGGCGACCACCGTCGCCGGGGTCGGGGCGGCGCTGAAGGCCCGCCCGGTCGTGTTCCGCCGCCGCGAGGAGACTGTCGAGCTGCCGCCGTACGACGGCGCCGCCGCCATCGAGGACCATCCGGCCGTGCGCGAGGTCCTCGCCGGACGGGAGCGGCGCCGGCAGGCCCGCGAGATCGTCACCCGCGACCCGGCCATGGCGCACGAGCTGGGCATCGGGCGCCCGGGCGCCGGCCCCGACTACGACGACGGCGGGCTGGTCGACCTCAACAACGCGGGCGCCGGCGAGCTGGCGACGGCGCTGGGCTGGCCGCGCGAGACGGCCGAGGAGTTCGTGCTGGCGCGTGATCTGCGCGGCGGGTACGCGTCGGCGGACGAGGTGGCGGCGCTGTCCGGTCTGGCGCCGGCGCTGCTCGACCGCGACGCCGAGCGGATCGTCGTCCTGCCGTACCGAACGAAGTGAGGAGCCGATGACCACGGAGGAGAGCCGGTCCGACCGGTGGCTGCGCATCGCGGCGGACGCCGCCTCGTCGGCCGGTGAGGCTCGGGAGACGCTGTCGCGCGAACTGGCCGAGGGGCTGTCCGGTGTGGTGCGGCGGGCGCGCATCCCGTTGCTGATCGTGGGACTGCTGCCGCTGATCCCGGCGCTGCTGGTGGCGATCGAGGCGACGGTGCTGGGCGGCTACCCCGGCCTGGTGTTCCTGGCCGTCGCGGTCGCCGGCGCGTCGCCCGGGCTGGCGCTGCTGTGGCGCCGGCGCCGGCTGGTGCGCGCCACCGACCCGCCCGAGGAACTGGCGGCCGAGCTCGGCGAGGCCTACGACATCGCCGGGGCGTGGGCGCGGGCGGGCTACGCGCTGGAGCAGGTGCAGACGGCCGGCCCGGGGCTTCGCGGCGCCCGGCAGGCGGCTCGCGGCCTGTGGGCCGGCTTCCAGCTGTCCAGGGACCTGTTCGAACGGTTCTCCGAGCTCCCTCGCGTGGCTCCCTTCCTGCCCCCGTCGTTGCAGTTCACCGGCTCTCTGTGCCTCGCCTCGGTGGTCTCGGCCGTCGTGACGGGCGCCATCGGCGTGGCCGGTCTGGCCCTCGTGGCGGTCGCCTGACGAAATCTGCCCCGCCCCTTGACGGTGACCCGGGTCACGTGGTTAAACGTATAAGCATGACGCGTTCGAGACAACCCACCTCCCGCGACGTGGCCGCGCTGGCCGGCGTCTCGGTCGCGACCGTCTCGTACGTCATGAACGGGCGCACCGACCGCCGCATCCCGGCCGAGACGCGCGACCGCGTGCTCGAGGCGGCCGGCCGGCTCGCGTACGCGCCCAACCGGTCCGCGCGCAGCCTGCGCAACCGGCGCACCGAGCAGGTCTGCCTCGTCGTCGGCTCCATCGGCGTGCCGGCCTACGACCAGCTGGCCCAGGACATCCACGACCGCGCCGACGACGCCGGCTACGGCGTGCTCACCATCGTCGTGAACTCGCCGGCCCGGGCGGCCAAGGCGGTCGAGCTGCTGCAGCAGCGCATCGCCGACGGCGCCGTCATCGCGCCCGACATCCGGTTCCTCGACGGGGCCGAGCTGACCGGCCTCGCCCGCGGCGGCCTGCCGATGGTCGTCATGAGCAACACCGCGCCACCCGACGGCTTCGACGTCGTCCGGGCGCCGCAGACCCCGGCCTGCGACGCCGCGTTCGACCACCTCTTCGCGACCGGCCGCCGCCGGGTCGCGTTCGTCGGCCACCGCTACGAGGTCGACGACCCGAGCACGTCCGAGCGGCTGACCGCCTACCTCGCCGCGCTCGGCCGCCACGACGCCGAGCCCGACCCCTCGCTCGTCGTCACCGGCGCCGACGACCGCGTCGCCGCCTACCACGCCGTCACCGCCCTGCTCGACCGTCCCGACCCGCCCGACGCGGTGTTCGCCGCGTCGGCCCGGGCCGGCGTCAGCGCCATCTGGGCGGCCCGCGACGCCGGGGCCGACGTGCCCGGCGAGCTGGCCGTCGTCGGCGCCGGCAACCTGCCCGAGAGCCTCATCACCCGCCCGGCCCTGAGCACCGTCGGGCCGGCCACGGAGGACGACTTCACCGAGGTCGCCCGCCTGCTGTTCGACCGCATCGACGCCGGCGTGCCGGAGCGGGGGCGCGAGCTGAGCGACCCCTGGGCGTTCCACCCCCGCGGCTCCAGCTGAGCCCTCCCGGCCGCCTCCCCAGAGAGGAGACCATCAATGGCGACACCCCGACCCACCCGACGTCAACTGCTGCACTGGACCGGCGCGGGCGCGGTCGCCGGGCTGACCGCGCCCTGGCTGAGCGGCTGCTCCGGCGCGCCGTCGTCCGACGCGTCCGCGGGCGGCGACGCGGGCGGCGGCGACTTCACCGTCTACTGGAACGCCGGCCACGCCTACGCCGCGTACGACGAGGTCATCGCGGCGTTCGAGGAGGAGCACGGCGTCACCGTCAACTTCCAGAAGTACCAGTGGGACGACCTGCGCACCCGGCTGCTGTCCGACCTCGCCTCCGGCAACGCGCCGGACGTCGTCGAGGAGCCGGGCGGCTGGGTCCAGGAGTTCGCGATCAGCGGCGACGCGCTCTCGCTGCAGTCCTACGTCGACGCCGACGGCGCGGAGATGGGCTACCCGGACGACTGGCAGCCGCGGACCATCTCGCGCAACTCCTACGAGGGCGAGGTGTACGGGGTACAGCTGCACCTCACCTGCACCATGCTGCTGTACAACCGCGCGCTGCTGGACGCCGCCGGCGTCGAGGTCCCGACCACGTGGGACGACTTCCTCACCGCGGCGCAGGCGCTGACCGGCGACGGCGTGCACGGTGTCGCGCTCAACCAGGACTCCACCTACGCCTGGCCGTGGCTGCTGCAGAGCGGCGTGAAGTACTTCGACGAGAGCAGCGGCGGGGTGCTGGTGCCGAACGAGAAGGCCGTCGAGGCGCTGCAGTTCCAGGCCGACCTCGTGCACGTGCACGGCGTCGCGCCGGTGCCGACGCCGGGCACCGACTACTCCGGCCCGCAGAAGCTGCTGTCGGCCGGCCGCGCCGCGATGAACCTCACCGGGCCGTGGGACCTCGGCCCGATCCAGGAGGCCAGCCCCGACCTCGACCTCGGCATCGCGCCCGCGCTGACGAACGACGTCCAGGCGACGGTGCAGGCCGGCACCAGCGTGTTCGTGCCGGCGAAGGCGAAGAACCCGGACCTGTCCTGGGACTTCGTCAAGCGCATCACCGCCCTCGACGTCGAGCGGGCGGCCACCGAGGAGGTCGGCATGCTGATGCCGCGGCTCTCGTGGGCGGCCGACCCGGTGGTGCAGGACGACGAGCGGCTGGCGGCGTTCGCGCAGGGCTTCGAGTACGCCGTCGACACCAGCGAGGAGCTGCGGCTGACCGGGAAGAGCGGCGAGGTCGTCGAGCTGTTCACGGTGCTCTACCAGGACGTCGTCATGAACAACACGCCCGCCGCGCAGGCGCTCGAGACGTTCACCGCCGCGGCGGAGAAGGCCATCGCCGGATGAGTGCCCCCGCCACGACGGCGCCCGCGGCGGCCGGCGCCCCGCCACCGGTGCGCCGTCGCGGGCCGTTCGCGCGGTCGCTGCACCGCCGCTACGTCGTCACCGCGTACCTCTTCCTGCTGCCGGCGTTCGCGTTCTTCGGGCTGATGTTCTACCTGCCCATCGGGAACATCCTGGCCAACTCGTTCCGCACCGGCCCGCAGGCCGACGAGTACGCCGGGCTGGACAACTACACGCGGGCGTTCGAGGACGCGGCGGTGCGCAACTCGTTCACCGTCACGCTGGTCTTCGGGGTGGCGACGACGGTCGGCGCCATCGTCATCGGGCTGGCGCTGGCGCTGCTGCTGAACCAGAAGCTGCGCGGGCGGGTGGTGTTCCGGGCCGCGCTGCTGGTGCCGTACCTGACGTCGGTGGCGATCATCGGCCTGCTGTGGCGCAACATCCTGGACCCGCAGCTGGGCGTCCTCAACCGGGTGCTCGCCGACCTCGGGCTGCCCACCCAGACCTGGCTGAACACGCACCCGCTGGCCACCATCGTCGGCGTCACGCTCTGGATGACGGTCGGCTACACGATGGTGCTGTTCCTGGCCGGGCTGCAGGGCATCCCGGAGGAGTACCACGAGGCCGCGCTGGTCGACGGCGCCGGGCCGTGGCAGCGGTTCTGGCGCATCACGCTGCCGCTGCTGGCGCCGACGACGCTGTTCGTGTCGGTGATGGCGGTGATCAGCGGGCTGCAGGCGTTCGGGCAGGCGTACATCATCACCGGCGGCGGGCCGGCCGGGCGCACCGACCTCTACATCTTCCACGTCTTCAACGTCGCGTTCACCTCGCGCGACTTCGGCTACGCGTCGGCGCTGTCGTTCCTGCTGTTCCTCGTCATCGTCGTCGCGACGGTGGTGCAGTTGCGGGCCGGGCGCAAGGGCGAGGTGCAGTACTGATGGCCGCGACGCAGTCCCGGCCGGCCGCGCGGGTGGCGGGCTACGTCGTCCTGACGGTGGCCGCCGCGGTCACCGTCCTGCCGCTGCTGTACATGGCGGCGCTGTCGCTGCAGACCGAGGCCGAGACGCTGGCCGCGAACCCGGTGCTGTGGCCGGAGTCGCCGCAGTGGGGCAACTACGCCGAGCTGTTCGAGCGGGCGCCGTTCGCGCACTTCATCGCGAACAGCCTGATCGTGGCCGGCGGCATCACCGTGGCGCACCTGGTGTTCGACCCGCTGATCGGGTACGTGTTCGCCAAGTTCCGCTTCCCGCTGCGCAACACGCTGTTCCTACTGCTGCTGACGACCCTGATGATCCCGCTGTTCGTGCGGATGATCCCGCTGTACGTCATGATGTCGGACCTCGGCTGGCTGGACACCCACCAGGCGCTGATCGTGCCGTTCCTGATGGACGCGTTCGGCATCTTCCTCATGCGCCAGTTCATCCAGCCGATCCCGGACGACCTCATCCACGCCGCCCGCATCGACGGCGCGTCCGAGCTGCGGATCTACCTGCGGGTGATCCTGCCGCAGGTGAAGCCGGCGCTGGCGGTGCTGGGCCTGTTCACGTTCGTGTTCCAGTGGAACGAGTTCCTGTGGCCGCTGGTGGCGACGTCGAGCGAGGAGATGCGGACGATCCCGGTCGGGCTGACGCTGTTCAACCAGGAGTACTTCACGCTCTGGCACCTCACCGCGGCCGGATCGGTCATCCTGTTCGTCCCGACCGTGCTGCTGTTCCTGTTCAGTCAGCGCTACTTCGTCCGCGGCATCACGCTCAGCGGCCTGAAATGAGGAGTCCCTGCCGATGCGCCCTCGTCCGAACGTCGTGGTCGTCCTCACCGACCAGCAGCGCTGGGACTCCACCGGGGTGCACGGCAACCCGCTCGGCCTGACCCCGGAGTTCGACCGGCTGGCCACCCACGGCACGCACGTCGCGCAGGCGTTCGCCGCCAACCCGGTGTGCGCGCCGTCGCGGGCGGCACTGCAGACCGGGCGGTACGGCACCGCGTCCGGCGTCTACCGCAACGCGCTGCCGCTGCCCGCGGACACCCGGACGCTGGCGAGCCACTTCGGCGCGGCCGGGTACCGCACCGGTTACATCGGCAAGTGGCACCTGGCCGGCGCCGAGCCCGTCCCGCCGGAGCAGCGCGGCGGCTACGGGTCCTGGCTGGGCGCCAACCTGCTGGAGTTCAGCTCCGACGACCACCGCACGGTCGTGTTCGACGACGACGGCGTGCCGGTGCTGCTGCCCGGGTACCGGTCCGACGCGCTGGTCGACGCCGCCATCCGGTTCGTCGGCGACCGCGCCGGGGTGCCGCCGTCGCTCGGCGGGCCGGCGCAGCGCGACCCGTTCTTCCTGTTCCTGTCGCTGATCGAGCCGCACCACCAGAACGAGGTCGACTCCTACCCGGCGCCGGAGGGGTACGAGGAGCGCTACCAGGGCCGCTGGGTGCCGCCCGACCTCGCCGCGCTGTCCGGCGCCGGCGGCACCGCGCACCAGCACCTCGGCGGCTACTGGGGGCAGATCCGGCGGGTCGACGAGGGACTCGGCCGGCTGCTCGACGCGCTGCGCAGCCTCGACCTGCTCGACGACACCATCGTGGCGTTCACCTCCGACCACGGCTGCCACTTCAAGACCCGCAACGGCGAGTACAAGCGGTCCTGCCACGACGCCTCGATCCGGGTGCCGCTGGCGCTGCGCGGGCCCGGGTTCGACGGCGGCGGGCGGGTGTCGCGGCCGGTCAGCGGCGTGGACCTCGCGCCGACGCTGCTCGACGCGGCCGGGCTGCCGGTGCCGGACACCATGCAGGGGCGCTCGTTCCTGCCGCTGCTGCGCGACCCCGGCGCCGCCGCCGACTGGCCCGACGACGTGTTCGTGCAGGTCAGCGAGTCAGAGGTGGGCCGGGTGCTGCGTACGTCGCGGTGGAAGTACTACGTCGTCGCGCCCGGCGCCGACCCGTGGCACGACGCCGCCGCCGGGCGCTACGTCGAGGCCGCCCTGCACGACCTCACGCACGACCCGTACGAGCTGGTCAACCTCGCCGGCGCCGAGTCGCACCGCGGCGTCGCCGCCGAGCTGCGGCGACGGCTGGCCGAGCGGATGGTCGCGGCGGGGGAGGCCGAGCCGGTCATCGACCCCGCGCCGGCCGCGCCGCCCGCCGTCCAGCGCGACGTCGACCCGTCGGTCCGGACGCTGCCGTGGCCGCCGGCCCGGCTCGGCCACCAGCCCCCGCACTGAACCTTCGGCCAGTGTCCCGTGGCCGGTCACCTGGCGTTCGGAAACGTCGTCCAGGTTGAGTCTCGCAGCACTCCGTGCACCCCCACCTGACCGGAGGACACCATGGCGAGACGCAGCGGACGGCTGATCGGCGCCGGCATCACGGCGACCGTGGCCGGGCTCGGCGCGACCGGCCTCGGCCTGGCCGGCGCCGAGACCGCACCCGAGACCGAGACGGCCACCGGCGTCGTCTACGAGGACACCAACCGCAACGGCCAGCGCGACGACGGCGAGGCCGGCGTGCCGGACGTGTCGGTGTCGAACGGCCGCGACGTCGTGCGCACCGACGCGCAGGGCCGTTACCACCTGGGCGTCGACGACGAGACCGTGATCTTCGTGAGCAAGCCGGCCGGCTGGATGGTGCCGGTCAACGACGTGCAGCTGCCGCAGTTCTACTACAAGCACTTCCCGGACGGCAGCCCGTACGAGCTGCGCTACGGCGGCGTCGAGCCGACCGGCCCGCTGCCCGCGTCCGTCGACTTCCCGCTGCACCGCGACGACTCCGTCGACGAGCAGTTCTCGGCACTGGCCTTCGCCGACCCGCAGACGTCGAACACCGGTCAGATCGACACCATGGCGATCGACGTCATCGCCGGCATCGTCGGCAACACCGACGCCCGCTTCGGCCTCACCGTCGGCGACATCGTCAACGACCCGCTGGACCTGTTCGCGCCGCACAACCAGGCGGTGTCGGCGATCGGGATCCCGTGGTGGAACACGCCCGGCAACCACGACCAGGACTACGACGCGCCCACCGACGCGAACGCCACCGACACCTACAAGGAGACGTTCGGGCCGACGGACTACTCGTTCGACTACGGCCGGGTGCACTTCGTGCTGATGGACAACGTCAGGCACCAGGGCCCCGACCACGGCTACATCGGGTACCTGAACGACGAGCAGCTGCAGTGGCTGCAGAACGACCTGCGCCACGTGCCGGCCGACCGGCTCATCGTCATCGGCACGCACATCCCGCTGGCCACCGACGCCACCGCGTCCGACGGCGTCAACACCACCAACCTGACCGAGCTGTTCGACGTCCTCGAGGACCGCGAGCACGTCTACACGATCTCCGGCCACGACACCAGCAACAGTTGGCAGATGTACATGGGCGAGGAGCACGGCTGGTACGGCCCGAAGGACTTCCACCACCAGGTGCTGGCCGAGGTGCGCGGCAGCGGCTGGAACACCGGCCCGCGCGACTCGCGGGGCATTCAGGCGGCGGACATGTCCGACGGCAACCCGAACGGGCACTACGAGCTGTTCTTCACCGGCAACGCCTACCGGGCCCAGTTCAAGCCGGCCAGCCTGCCGGAGGACTACCAGATCCGGCTCACCTTCGACGGCGGCTGGGGCGACGAGGTCCGCATCCCCGGCGGTGTCAGCGGGGTGGACGGCTTCGCGCCGGGCGCGGTGCGGTTCCACGCCCGTGACTGGGCGGGCTCGGCCGTGCCGCGGCCGACGGTGACGGCCAACGTGTTCGACGGCGGCTCGCGGCACACCGTCGAGGTGAGCGTCGACGGCGGCCGGTTCGTGCCGATGACGCACCTGGCGCCGCAGAACGACCCGTACGTCTCGGTGCTCCGCTCGACGCTCACCGGCAGCCTGCGCCCGGCCGCCCCCGAGCCGTCGTCGCACCTGTGGTCGTACGAGCTGCCCCGCGGCCTGCGCCTCGGCGAGCACACCGTCACCGTCCGCAGCACCGACCCGTACGGCAAGGTCTCGACCACCGACGAGACCGTCACCGTGGTGGACGGGCGCCCCTAGCCCGGGAGCCCCACCAACGCCGCGAGCTCGGCGGCGACGGCGGCGATATCGCGCCCGTCGGTGTCGATGCGATGGTCGGCCGGCGTCGCCTGCGCGCCGGCGTAGCGGCCGAGGTAGAAGTCGTCGACCGGAGGCCGGTCGGGATCGGCGGTGAACCGCTGCCGCCATCCCGGCTCGCCGGCCAGCAGCTGCACCGTGGTCGTCGGGGTGCCGGACGGGGCCAGCGACCGCACCAGCTCGTGCAGGTCCGCGGACTGGAACACCCAGGTGACGACGACGATCTCGACGCCGGCCGCCGCCGCGTTGGCCAGGACGGCGGCGAGGTTGCTCTTCGCCAGGCCGGTGGTGTGCTCGTCGACCCGCCACGGCTGGTGCCACCAGAGCGCGTCGACGTCGACCCACTGCACCAGCGTCGTCCCGGCTGCGGCATGCCGCAGCAGCAGCCGCCGGGCGACCGAGGTCTTGCCGACGCCCGGGGCGCCGCCCAGCAGGACGAGTCGCACGGCCGGCTCAGGAGGCCTGCGACACCGACGACATGTTGAAGTCGGGAACGCGCAGCGCCGGCATGGCCGTGCGCGGGAAGTAGTCGCCCCACTCGCGGCTGAACGTCGGCACCGTGGCGCCGGCCGCGGTGAAGCGGTCGAGCAGCGCCACCGGGCTCTCGTTGAACCGGTAGTTGTTCACCGCGCCGGTGACCTCGCCGTTCTCGACCAGGTAGACGCCGTCGCGGGTGAGGCCGGTGAGCAGCAGCGTCTGCGGGTCGACGGCGCGGATGTACCAGAGGCAGGTGAGCAGCAGGCCGCGCTCGAGGCCGGCCGCGAGGTCGTCGACGCCGCCGGTGGCGCCGTCGACGGTGAGGCCGAGGTTGTCGATGGCGGGCGTGACGGGCAGGCCGGTCAGCCCGGCGGAGTGGCGGGTCTGCAGCAGCGCCCGCAGCGTGCCGTCGTCGATCCAGGAGGTGCGCCCGACCGGCAGGCCGTTGTCGAACACGCTCGACTCGGCCGACGACGCGTGCGCGTACACCGACGACGCGCACTCCAGGCCCGGCGCGGCGGGGTCGGACCACAGCGACACCGGGTGCTTCGACAGCCGTTCGCCGACCCGCGTGGCGCCGCCCGGCGCGGAGTACACCGACTGGCCGTCGGCGGCGTCGCGGGCGCTCATCGTCCAGTAGGCGTAGATCATCAGGTCCGCGACGGCGGTCGGCGGCAGCACGGTGTCGTAGCGGCCGGCCGGCAGCTCGACCGTCCGCTGCGCCCAGCCCAGCCGCTTGGTCAGCTCGGCGTCGAGCGCGGTGACGTCGACGTCGGTGAGGTCGCGCGAGGACTGGCCGACCCACGCCGAGCGGGTCTTGTCGGCGGACTTGCCGGTGATGCCGATGTGCCCGGTCGGCTGCTCGTGCCGGGCCCGCAGCCCCGTCGACGAGCCGAGGTACGTGGTGCGCACGCCGTGCTCGAGGTAGCCGTAGAGCAGCCGCCGCTCGTCGTCGGCGCGGCTGAACGCGTCGCCGAGGGCCGGCGCGATGTGCGCGAACACGTCGGGCGACGTCTCGCCGGGCGGGTCGGCCCAGCCCGGGCCGGCGTCGCCGGGCACCAGCGGCTGGGCGTCCTCGGCCGGGCCGTTGTCGCGGGCGGCCTGCTCGGCGGCGCGGACCAGCGGCTCGAGGCCCTCGGGCGTGACGGCGCTGCGGGCGACCACGCCGGACGCGGTGCCGCTGCCGCCGTCGACGGTCGCGATGACGGTGACCGACCGGTCGCGGGTGACGCCGTTCGTCGTCAGCGCGTTGGTGGCCCAGCGCAGGTTCGCCGTCGACCCCTCGTCGACCAGCACGATCGTGCCGCTGGCCTTCGACAGCTCGAGGCAGCGCTCGACGATCTCCTGGGGCGTCACTGGCCACCCTCCTCGGCGGTGTTGAGCACGCGGATGTCGCGGAACAGGGCGGACGGCGCGCCGTGCGAGACCGGCGCGATCTGGCCCGGCTGGGCCTTGCCGCAGTTGAACGCCCCGCCCAGCACGTACGTCTGCGGACCGCCGACCGCGGCCATGGAGCCCCAGAAGTCGGTCGTCGTGGCCTGGTAGGCGACGTCGCGCAGCTGGCCGTCCAGCTCACCGCCGCGGATGCGGTAGAACCGCTGGCCGGTGAACTGGAAGTTGTAGCGCTGCATGTCGATGGACCACGACTTGTCGCCGACGACGTAGACGCCGTCGTCGACCTGCCCGATCAGCTCCTCCGTCGACGGGCCGCCGTCGGACGGCTGCAGCGACACGTTCGCCATGCGCTGCACCGGCACGTGGCCGGGAGAGTCGGCGAACGCGCAGCCGTTGGACCGGCTGGTGCCCAGCGCGCTGGCGTTGGCGGCGGCCATGGCGCGGTCGAGCTGGTAGCCGACGAGGGTGCCGCCGCTGACGATGTCCCACCGCTGCGCCTCGACGCCCTCGTCGTCGTAGCCGATGGTGGACAGGCCGTGCGGGGTGGTGCGGTCGCCGGTGACGTGCATGACGGGGGAGCCGTAGCGCAGCGTCCACAGCTGGTCGAGCGTGGCGAACGAGGTGCCGGCGTAGTTGGCCTCGTAGCCGAGCGCGCGGTCGAGCTCGGTGGCGTGCCCGATGGACTCGTGGATCGTCAGCCACAGGTTCGTGGGGTCGATGACGAGGTCGTAGCGGCCGGACCGGACGCTCGGCGCGGCGAACTTCTCCGCCAGCAGCGGCCCCAGCTCGTCGAGCGCGGCGCCCCAGTCGACGATGCCGTCGGCGCCGGTGGCGTACTCCCAGCCGCGGCCGGCGGGCGCGGCGAGCGTGCGCATGGACTCGAACCGGCCCGTTCGCGGGTCGACCTTCACCGCCTCGAAGACGGGGTGCAGCCGGACCCGCTGCTGGGTGGTGACGGTGCCGCGGGTGTCGGCGTAGAACTTGTTCTCCTGCACCTGCTGCAGCTGCGCGGTGACGTGGTCGACGTCGTCCTGGGCGAGGACGCGGACGGACTGGCCGACCATGCGGTCGATCTTCTCGGTGTCGGCGACCTCGAACGGGTTGATCTCGTACGCCGACACCCACATGACGTCGGGGTGGACCGGCTCGTCGGCCAACTCGGTGCGGGCCGGGCTGAGCCGGCGCGAGACCTTCGCGAGGTCGACCGCCTTCTCGGCCGTCTTCGCGGCGTCGTCGGTGGTGAGGTCGACGGTGGCGGCGAACCCCCACGTCCCCTCGTGCAGGACGCGCACCGCGAACCCGACGTCCTCGCCGTCGCGGCTGCCCTCGAGCTTGCCGTCGCGGAAGGAGAGGTCCTGGGAGCGGATGCGCTCGAGCCGGAAGTCGGCGTGCTCGACGCCGAGCTCGCGGGCCCGCTGCAACGCGGCGTCGGCCAGCGAGCGCATCGGCAGGGCGATGAAGGCTGGATCGATCTCGTGCGGCACCCTGCGAGCCTAGACCAGCGCCCCGGCGGCGAGCACGGGCATTGCCGTCAGCCCGCGAACGGGTCGAGGACGCCCACCCCGGTGGCCGAGAAGTCGCGCACGTTGCGGGTCACCACGGTGAGGCCGTGCCGCAGCGCCGTGGCCGCGATGAGCCCGTCGACGACGGGGACCGGCCGCCGCTGCGGGAGCCGGCCCCAGAGCTCGGTGACCTCGGCGTCGATGGGGAGGATGCGGTCGGCGAACTGACGCGCCAGACCGTCGAGCCAGCCGGACAGCGACTCGGCCTGCGCGTGGTCGCCGCGCTCGCGCAGCCGGCCGACGCCGCGGCCCAGCTCGCCGACGGTCAGGCAACTGAGGTAGAGGCGACCGGCCGGTACGTCGGACCACCACCGCAGCACGCGCTGATCGGGACGAGGCCGCCGGAGCTCGGAGACGACGTTGGTGTCGAGCAGATACGTCATTCGCGCCCGGCGAGCTCGATGTCGCGCGGCAGCTCGTGCGCGCGTTCGGCGACGATCTCGTCGACGATGTCGGAGACCTCGTCGGACCTCGCGCCATGGGTGAGCGCGTGCTTGAAGTCGAAGGCAAGATCGACGCCGAGGAGCTCGCGGTAGCGCACGACGTCCATCACGACGGCCAGCTCCTCTCCGTGGCGGGTGACGATCTGCGGCCCCTCGTCGATCGCCTTGCGCAGCAGCTCGCTGAGCCGCTGTTTGGCGTCCTGGACGGGCCATCGGGATTCCATCTAGACAGACTAGACAGAACCCGGCCGGCAGGCAAGCGCCGGCAGGCGGACGCCGGTCGGGGCCGGCGGGGCGGGCGTGGGAGAATTCGAGTCATGCTCAGATGGCTGACAGCGGGTGAGTCGCACGGCCCGGCCCTGGTCGCGATCCTCGAAGGACTTCCGGCCGGGGTCGAGGTCACGACCGCCGACGTCGACGCGGCGCTGGCGCGGCGGCGGCTCGGGTACGGCCGCGGCGCCCGCATGAAGTTCGAGGCCGACGCGGTCACGCTGGTCGGCGGCGTGCGGCACGGACGGACCATGGGCGGCCCCGTCGCCATCGAGGTGGGCAACACCGAGTGGCCCAAGTGGGAGCAGGTCATGTCGGCCGACCCGGTCGATCCCGCCGTCCTCGAGGGCAGCGCCCGCAACGCGCCGCTGACCCGTCCGCGTCCCGGCCACGCCGACCTCGCCGGCATGCAGAAGTACGGCTTCGACGAAGCGCGCCCCGTGCTCGAGCGGGCCAGCGCCCGCGAGACCGCCGCCCGGGTGGCCCTCGGCGCCGTCGCGTCGGCGTTCCTGCGCCAGGCCTACGGCGTCCGGCTGGTCAGCCACACGGTCGAGCTGGGGACGGTCGCGGTGCCGGCCGGCTCGCCGCTGCCCGGGCCCGACGACGTCGACCACCTCGACGCCGACCCGCTGCGCTGCTTCGACGCCGACACCAGCAAGCTCATGGTGGCCGAGGTCGACGCCGCGAAGGACGAGGGCGACACCCTGGGCGGCGTCGTCGAGGTGGTCGTCACCGGGCTGCCGCCGGGCGTGGGCAGCTACGTGCACGGCGACCGCAAGCTCGACGCGCGGCTGGCCGGCGCCCTGATGGGCATCCAGGCCATCAAGGGCGTCGAGGTCGGCGACGGCTTCGAGCTGGCCCGCACCCGCGGGTCCCAGGCACAGGACGAGATCGTGCCCGTCGACGGCGGGGGCGTGCGGCGCACGTCGGGGCGCTCCGGCGGCATCGAGGGCGGCATGTCCACCGGCGAGACGCTGCGGGTCCGGGCCGCGATGAAGCCGATCTCCACGGTGCCGCGCGCGCTGCGCACCGTCGACACCGCCACCGGCGAGGTCGCGACGGCGCACCACCAGCGCTCCGACGTCGCCGCGGTGCCCGCCGCCGGTGTCGTCGCCGAGGCCATGGTCGCGCTGGTCGTGGCCGAACTGGCGCTGGAGAAGTTCGGCGGCGACTCCGTCGCCGAGACTGCCCGCAACCTGCGCGCCTACCTCGACGCCATCCCGTCGCGGCTGGACGTGCGCTGATGCCGCCGCGCGTCGTCGTCATCGGCCCGCCCGGCGCCGGCAAGACCACCATCGGCACCCTGGTGGCGCGGCGGCTGGGCACCGAGTTCCGCGACACCGACACCGACATCGAGCGCGCGGCCGGCAAGCCGATCACCGACATCTTCGTCGACGACGGCGAGCCGGCGTTCCGCGCGCTCGAACGCGACGCCGTCGCGGCCGCCCTGGCCGAGCACGACGGCGTGCTGGCGCTCGGCGGGGGAGCGGTCGTCGCGCCCGAGAACCGCGCGCTGCTGGCCGGCCACGTCGTCGTCTTCCTCGACGTCGGCCTGGCCGACGCCGTCTCGCGGGTCGGCATGAACCGCGACCGGCCGCTGCTGCTGGAGAGCCCGCGGGCGCAGCTCAAGCGGCTGCTCGACGAACGCCGGCCGGTCTACGCCGAGGCCGCCACGGTCACCGTCGACACCGCCGGACGCGACCCCGAGGACATCGCCGACGAGGTCGTCGAGCATGTCCGCTGACACCGCCGCGCCCACGCGCGTCCACGTCGCCGGCGAGCACCCCTACGACGTCGTCGTCGGCACCGGCCTGCTGGGCGAGCTGCCCGGCCTGCTCGGCGACGGCGTGCGGCGGGTCGCCGTCATCCACCCGGGCGCGCTGCGCGCCACAGCCGACGCCGTCCGCGACGACCTCGTGGCGCAGGGCTTCGAGGCGCACGCCGTCGAGGTCCCCGACGCCGAGGAGGCGAAGACCGCCGAGGTGGCGGCGTACTGCTGGTCGGTGCTCGGCCGCATCGGCATGACCCGCTCCGACGCCATCGTCGGCATCGGCGGCGGCGCCACCACCGACCTCGCCGGGTTCGTCGCGGCGTCCTGGCTGCGCGGCGTGCGCTGGGTGCCGGTGCCGACGACGGTTCTCGGCATGGTCGACGCCGCGGTGGGCGGGAAGACCGGCATCAACACCGCCGAGGGCAAGAACCTGGTCGGCGCCTTCCACCCGCCGGCCGGCGTCCTGTGCGACCTCGCCGCGCTGGCGTCGCTGCCCCCCCACGAGTACGTCGCCGGCCTGGCCGAGGTGATCAAGGCCGGCTTCATCGCCGACCCGGCCATCCTCGACGTCGTCGAGGCCGACCCCGCCGGCGCGGCGCTGCCCGACGGCCCGTACGTGCGCGAGCTCGTGGTGCGGTCGGTGCGGGTGAAGGCCGACGTCGTGGGCGCCGACCTGCGCGAGTCGGGGCTGCGCGAGATCCTCAACTACGGGCACACGCTCGGCCACGCCATCGAGAAGCTGGAACGGTACAAGTGGCGCCACGGCGCCGCCGTCTCCGTCGGCATGGTGTTCGCCGCCGAGCTGGGCCGCCTCGCCGGCCGCCTCGACGACGACACCGCCGACCGCCACCGCCGCGTTCTCGAGCTGCTCGGCCTGCCCACCAGCTACGACGGCCAGGCCTGGCCGCGGCTGCTCGACACCATGCGCATCGACAAGAAGACCCGCGGCGACCGCCTCCGCTTCGTCGTCCTCGACGCGCTCGGCAAGCCCGGCATCCTCGAGGCGCCCGACCCACAACTGCTGACCGCTGCCTTCACCGAGGTCGCCCGTTGATGTAGAGGGGCACCGAGCTTCCACGAAGCCACGGTCACGACACCGTGCTTCCTTGTGTCACACCGACAACGGCGGCCTCGATCTCCGCGAGCACGACCTCCGGCTCCGCGCGGAGACGCTGAGGGGACACCGGCAGGACGCGCCACCCCAGGCTCGCGTAGCGGGCGCGGCGGCGCTCGGTCGCCTCAGGCGCATCGCCGTACCGGTGCCATTCCTGGGACTCGACCTCCAGAGCCAGCCGAGCCTCCCGATACTGGGCGTCGGGCACGATGTCGGCCGTGTCCGGCAGCGGCACGTTCCATGCCGGTTCGCCGAGCAGCCGGCTGCCACCGATGAGATCGCGCAGCTCGCATTCCGGCGCGGAGCGGCAGCCGGCGCGGACGTCGTCGATGGCCCGGCGCGCCAGCGACAATCCACGCGGATCGATGCGGTCGTATTCGGCGACGAGCCGCGACGGCGTCGACAGGCCTCGCTGCACGACCTCGCACAGTGTCGCCCTCGTGTCCCTGAGCCGGTCGGAACCGCGCACGGCATCGAGCGCGGATCGTTCCGGCGGCGCGCACGGCACGCCGCGAACGACCCGCGCCGCGGGCACCGACCGGACGCGGTGGATCGTCGCGATCGGCACGTGAGCGCGTCGAACGTGTGGCGGGACGAGCAGCATCACCTCCGAAGCGGCGGGCACGTATCTCATGCCGTAGCCACGACACGCGACCGCACCGGTCACGACGGCTTCCGGGCCCGCATGGAGGAGCGCGGCCCGGACCCGGTGCCGGTTCTGGGTCGGACCGGTGAACGTCGCGTACACCCCGAGGAGCACGCGTTGCCACCGTCCCCCGGCTCCGAGCGCATGGCGGATCGCCGACCTGCTCAGCCCGTGCGCCAGGACTTGCTGACGAGTCAGGAGACCATCCTGCTCGTCGGCCAGCTCGAGAAGGCTCGCGGGCAGCTGCACGACGAGATCGTGACAGGCGTCGGCCGGCTCACGAAATCCCGAGTGCCGACCCTGTGGACAACTATCGCGCACCAAGCTTCCACATGGTCGTTCTCACGGCATTGGGCCTCCTCGTTACCCGGCGGCGCGGTTAGGCTCGACCGGTGAAGTA